>JADFRO010000046.1 GCA_022561255.1 Planctomycetota bacterium
GCCAAGCGAACCACCCATGCCGTCTTTCTGCCCTGGGTAGACGAGATGGATACGCTTGCACAGATCGACGGCTGGCGCGACGTGGATTTGAATGCACTTCGGGAGTCTTCCGAGGCCGAAGGCGGCGAAAAAAAGTGGTCGGTGAGTGGTGGCGTTCTTCGCTGTAATCTCGGTGGGGATGGGGGCGTCAGCTTGCTAGCACTGCGGATGAACGAGACGGCTCCGTTGGCGGTGCGCTGCAACGTTCGGTACCTCGGCGGACCGGGCGAGCGCGGACGATGGTTCGGTTTCGCCCAGCTCGATGCCGATTTCGACGACACGCGGAGCGAGGCGCTCTGTCCGCTCCGTGCGAACACGAAACAGGAGGTCGCGTGCGTGTTGGGCGAGGATCTGGCGATCTATCTCAACGGCATTTGCACCGGCCGTTACCCGGCTGGCCGCGTTTCGGGCAACGCACGAGATGTCGACTATCCGCTGGGCATCATCGCCCACGGTCCGGTCGAGATTACAAATCTCCAGGTAGCTTCGATCCGATCTTTCTCCAGGAAACCCGTCACCTCGCAGGATGCGGATTCTCCGCGCGAGCGCCGAGGTCGTGGCGGGCGAGCGCGCAGACCCCGTCCGTGACACCGTGGCCTGGGCGGAAACGGTCGCTCGGCCCCGCTGACCATTCGGCACACCAGTTATCGGCCCTTCGGCTGCTCGCTGGGTGTGACCATCTCCACGAGTTCATGTCCGATAGTTAAAGGCCTCAGCCCCTTCCGCCGACGTTCCAAGTGCGCTGTGGGCTGGTTTCCCGGACCTTACCACCCGGTCGATGGCACTGTGCTCGGTGCGGAACCGCCTGCGGCACGTTGACTTGCGGTCGGCACCCACAGTTCGCCTACGCGCGTGATCGAGAGGATTGGCGAAGATGATGCGTTCCTACCTGTTGCTTGACCCGCCCAGCGCGAGTGATTTTTGCCGACGCGGTTCGCTTCGAGAAAAGGACGATGCACAAAACGCGCCCTTTCCCAACATTGATCTGATCCTGCTCTCCGGCGCCGTTCGTGAGGCCGGGTTCAGGCCGGTCTATATTGACGCCCAACTGGATCGCCTGACCTGGTCGCAACTGACGGATCGCGCGGGGTTGGAAGGCGTTTCGGGTGTTGTCTCGCTCGTTTCGAGCGGACGTATAGAGGACGAACTCGCTGCGCTGAAGAAGTTCTGTCATACGCTGGGCGACGTGCCCTGCTACGTCGTAGGTACGGTGATTCTTCTTCGCGATAAGATGCGCCTGCAGCGTTTGGTAAAGGACAATCCATGGTTGAGTGGGATCATTCTGAACACCGCTGAGCACAATCTGACGGAACTGCTGCGAGATGGGGTGGATCGCATCGTCGAACCGTTCAACATTGCAACGCAACGCTCGACGCAGCTCATGGTGCCCGACGTCAAAGTTCGCTACGGCGACGCTCACAAGATGCCACAACCGGATCACGCGATATTCAAAGACCGTAGGTATTGTTTTCCCCAGAGTAAGCGTGGCCCGGTAACGTGCGTTCAGTTTTCGTTCGGATGCCCATTCACCTGCGAGTTTTGTATCGACAACCAGCTTTATCAGAAGATGCTCTACCGCGACGTTGACGATGTTGTGGAGGAACTCGTCGAGGTGGATCGGCTTGGGTTTCGAGAGGTGTACTTCAAGGATCTCACGTTCGCTCTGCACAAGGCGACGGCGATCGAGTTCTTGACGAAACTCGCGGCGAAGCGACTCAAGTTGAAATGGCTATGTACGACGCGAATCGACGTCGCGACGCGCGAGATGCTGACCTTGATGAAGAAGGCCGGCTGCTATGGCATCGAGTTTGGAGTGGAGCACAGCAAGGAGTCGACGAGGCGGCGCATCGACAAACGTATAAAGAACGATCGTATCCATGAGGTTTTTAAGGATTGCAGGCGTCTGAGAATCAACACGACCGCATTCATCATGCTTGCGTTTGAGGATGATACCGAGGAAGACGTTCGCGACACGATTCGTTTTGCCCGCGCTCTGCGACCGAACTACGTTTCGTTTAACGTCGTCAACGTGCTTCCTGGAACGGCGTACGAGGATCGAGCTCGGCGAGAGGGTTTCCTGCGAGAGAGCAGTAGCGATTACGGCTTCGCCGCGAGCAACATTAAACACCGTTTCTTAACGCCCGAGCAAGTCGAAAACCTTCGGCGCGAAGCACTCCGCTCCTTTTATTTCACCCCGTCGATGATCCTTGCGAAACTGCTCGAGGTTCGTAGCTTCTTCGAGCTTCGCAAGTTGATCCGTCTGGGCCTGGGTACGATCTGAGCAAGGACGCCCGCGTGCATCTTCTTTCGCTTCCGCGACACCGGATTGAAACGACGCTGTCCGACTATGCGCGGATCATCGGCTCCCTCGCCGGTCCGTCTCACCATCTCGATGCGATTCAGCGCTTCGAGCACGCTTTTGCGGAATACGTAGGCGTTCGCCATGCCATCGCGGTTTCGTCGGGACGGTTGGGAATCCACCTGATTCTGGAAAACCTTAGCCTCTCGCCCGGCGACGAGGTCATCGTCCCCTCGTTTAACCTCTTCGCCGCCATTGAGCGGTTTTGCCAGTTCGGCCTGGTACCCAAGTTCAGCGACATTCGACGCGACGATCTGAACATCGACGTGGATGCAGCCGAGCGGTTGATCACGCCGCGCACGAAGATTCTCCTAGCCACCCACATGTTCGGCCATCCCGCGAACATGCGACGTTTGGTCGAGCTCTCTGAGCGCCACAACTTGTTCCTACTGGAGGACTGCGCCCACGCGCTCGGTTCGCAGTACGCTGGTCAATACGTGGGCACTTTTGGGAAGGCCTCGATCTTTAGTTTCAGCGTGCTCAAGCTCGTGACCACCTTCGGCGGCGGGATGATCGCCACCAACGATGACGCATTGGCGGAGCGGATTCGCAAACGATTGACGTCGCTGCGCGACCAGCAGCCCAGACCGGCGGGTATCAAGAAAGCGATCGTCGGAAGCGTTATGGACGTGGCTACTCGGCGACTGGTCTTTAGCTTCGGCGCGTGGCCTGCACTTCGACTCATTCGGGCTATTAGGCCGACGGCTCAACAGGAAATGATGACCGAGGCGCCGCGTGTCGACCGAGACTTCGACCCGGCCAACGTGCCACCCCTTCATTCGTTTCAGGCCCGACTGGGCAATAGTCAACTCGCCCGGGTGGAGGACTTCATTGCCCGCCGTCGAGAAGTAGGGGTGTGGCTTGACGAAGAGCTTGCGCGGATTGACCAGGTGACCACACTAACGCCCGCCGACGGTTGTCGTCACAACGGACTGTACTACGGTATTCTCGCCGATCGTCCGGCGGAGTTGTCCGCATTCCTCTTCAAACGGGGCGTTGATTCGGAGACGAGTGAGTACCTTAACTGCGCCGACCTCGCCATGTACCGCGACATGCGTATCGATTGTCCCGTCGCGCGCGACGTCCAATCTCGCATCTTGCGGATACCGAATTATCCTGCACTCTCGCACCGCGACGTGAAACGCATCGCTCGAACGATCGCGGAGTTCTACCGCCAAGAACGAGCGTAAGTGGACCCCGATTGAGGTTTTCGTAGGCGTCAGGGGTCGGTCTCTCACGCTCACGCCGGCGAGGCCGCATCATTTCCGGGATTGTTCTTGCTTCCTCTTCTTGGCTTCCTGCTCTAACACCCGGGCTACGTGTTCGATCGCTTCCTGAGGGCGCGTGACGATCACGAGTTGTTTCGATCTGAAGTAGGCGTTAAAGAGCGTGTCGGTAAGCTCCCAATCAAGAAGAATGACATGTTTGTGATGCATCAGTGCGAAGGCGACCTCGGTAAGTGTGCCGAGTGAGCCCTTGCACGCGATCACCACGTCGCTCGATAGGACATTGATTACATTGCGCGCGTCCCGCATGCCTGTGGCGATAACATAGTCGAGGTCGGGCGATGCATTGGTTTTCTTTCGGTCAGGAAGAATACCAATAACGGTTCCGCCGGCCTGGTGAGCGCCCCGCGCGGAAGCAGACATGACGCCGACGTTTCGTCCGCCGTTGAGCAAGACCCATCCGCGCTCGGCGATCAATCGGCCGAGTTCCTCAGCCATCTCGGCGACCTTCCGTGTCGCCTTGGCTCCGCCCATGACACCGATGATCGGTTTCGGCACGTCGTCGCTCGATTCTTCAAATCGACGGCACGTTGGTTTTGGATTCGTATCCTGTCAACGTGTCCTCAACGGAACCGTCGTGAGACGCGACGACGCTGCACAGCTTGCATCGATCGTACAGCGACGAACACGCGCGAGCCGATCACGCGCTATCGGTGCACGGGCGTCGCCGTGATGTTCGGATCGGGTGTTCGAGCACGCTTCTGCCGGGCGATGTCGGGGCGCTTCCCGTCGTTGGGTAGCAGGACGATCTTGCAGGCGTCGCCACAAGCGAGCTGCTCCATCGCGTCGATAACTCCGTCAAACCCGATGGTCTTTGAGATCAGCGGGCGAAGATCGACCGTGCCGGACTCGAGCAACCATCGCGTCCTGTACCACGTGTCGAAAATGCGCCGCCCGTTGAGGGCCAAAACGGTCAGGTTCTTGAAGATCATGTTCTCCGCTACGTCGATCTCCACCGGCTTTGCGGGGATCCCAAACAGAATCACCGTGCCCCCATTGCGAACGATGCGAAACGCCGTCGTGATCGCCGAGGGCGCGCCGCTCATTTCCAAAACGACGTCGACACCGTATCCGCCGTTCGCGTCGACAATTCGAGACACGACGTCCACCCCTGGTTCAGCCGCATTGACAACCTGGGACGCGCCCATTTTGTGAGCGAGCTTGATGCGGAAGGGGTGAATGTCGGACGCGAAGACCGCTTTGGCGCCGACGGATCGAGCGATGCCGATCGTGAACAGCCCGATCGGACCACAACCCAACACGGTAACCGACTGTCCGGATAGATCCTGTTTCATTGTGGCGAACACGGCGTTACCAAACGGTTCCTGAAGCGTTGCGATCTCGGGCGGGAGTTTGTCCCGGTCATTCTGCCAGATGACTTTCTCGGGCACCACAACGTAATGGGCGAACGCGCCTTCGCGGTCGACACCTAGGATTTGAGTTTGCGGACACATATGCGCCTGACCCGTGCGACATTGATAGCACATGCCGCAGGTAACGTGCGACTCCGCCGAGACGTAATCCCCGATGTCGGCGTGTCGGACCTTTTCTCCAACGGCGACGATCGTTCCGCAGAACTCGTGGCCAAGAGTCAGCGGTGGTTTGATTCGGCGCTGCGACCAATCGTCCCACTTCCAGATGTGAATGTCGGTTCCGCAGAAGCTGGCCGCCTCGACGTAAACGAGTACGTCTTCGGGACCGGGAACGGGGCGCGCAATCTCGCAGATCTCCAGCCCCGCTTGGGGCGACATCTTTCTTACCGCGAGCATTGTTTCGGCCATAGTCGCTTACGATCGGTGCTGCGTTACGGTGATCCCGAACCCGTCGGTACGACGTCGTCGACGACAAGGCGGTAATTCTTCCACGCTCTCGGCTTTGCGAAGTCGCGCTTCGAAACACCCGTATTGATCGACTTCTGCGATAAATCGGGGAAGTTTGCCGTGCTGATCTCGTCCCCGTTGTTTTTGGTCACCACGATTCGGCTGGGCAGGTGGACGTCGCGAAGGATGAAGAGTTCGAGGCGATCGTATTTCCTGTAGAGCCGACTCTCCGCCTTGGGCACGCAGATGAGGTGGTCGGTGTTGGGCGGATCGTCGCCTGCGGGTTTCGCCAGCGTCACGTCGAAGTTCTTCAAGATGGTATCTTTCTTCTGACCAAACGGCAGGGGAAACGGCGCGGTTTCCAGGTCGAACAGGTCGATTCGCGTTCCCGGCGGGGCGAGATCCTGCTTCGTTACCTGTTGACGACGCTCAACCGCCTCGTAAAGCCAGCGACCATCGAAAAGATACCATTCCTGCTGGCCGAGTACGCCGTCCATGACGGTTCGATCGAAATGAATCAGGAAATGCGGGCTCGGCTCGGTCATCCAGAACAGGATATGCCCCCATTTTTTGCTCTCTGTCAGGTTGATTCGATCGTCGTCAACGAACTCCACCCTGCAACGGATGTCCTTAAGGCCCTCGCTACGGTGTTGCAGGTTGGAGAGAATCGCGTCGATACGTTCGGCGTCCGAACTGGCCGGCGCATTTGCGTGAGCACTCACCGGAACGTCAGCCGGAGTGTTTTGAAGCGGCGCAGCCCCGGCGAGCAAAGCCGTAAAGGTTAGGAGTTGTAACGTCACGTTCTACCTCGGGTTCGTCGAGAGATACCGAACTCACCGTGGGGTGCATGCTACGACAACACTGACGTCTCGACAAGCGGATCGTTCATCGTCGCACCCGCGCGGCTGACCCCTATCGTCGAACGTCGCTCCCGTCGATCACCCCGTCGACGTCCAAGGCTTGTGACACGTGTCGTCGTCTCCCCACGGGCGGCGTCACTTCCACGCTCAGAGGGAATCGAGTAGCATTCCGGCCGAGGCCGTAAGGCGCCGATCCGGGCGTGCGAGATTCGCCCAACACGATGGCGCCGAACGCTTTGACGGAGAGGTGCCCGAGCGGCTGAAGGGGCTGGTTTCGAAAACCAGTGTGCGGGTGACTGTACCGGGGGTTCGAATCCCCCCCTCTCCGATCGTGCGCGGCGGTGCGAAGCACGGCCACTCCGCGCGTCGTTGTGTCCGCTAAGTCAGACGACCGACGATACCGGCCTCTCGACGCGCTAGATTTGACTGCTAGCTGCTCTTGTCGCAGTTCGTCGACCTGCCATCGGAGCTCAACTCGCGACGCGAATCCGGCGGCGGGGTTTGCCGGAGGCTACGAGTACGTCGGTGTCGACTTCGCAGTTGAGGTACATATCGAACGAGTCGGGATCGTCGAAGCGCTGGGCGGCGAGAAAGACCTGCGTAATCTCGGGGCTGATCTTACGCAGCACGTCGATCGCCTGGGCCTTCCGTCGTTCATCGAAAAACGCGAACGGTTCATCGAAAAAAATGAACTGCGAGCTCTTGCTCGACGAGGCGATCAGCGCCTGCGAAAGTGCGAGGCGTACGCAGAGCATGAGTTGACGATGCGTACCGTTGGAGAGCTCCGTCAGGCCGACGAAGTCGTTCTTGTCCTTGCAATACACACGAACGCGAAGGTCGTCGTCCAGCTCGATCTGCTCGTAACGGTTTTCCGTCAGTTGCGGGAGAATTCGTCCGACAAACGCTCGCAGCTCAGGGTGGAAACGCTCGTAAATCCGCCGGCACGTTCCCTCGATGAGCTCTCGTCCGACCGTTCGAACGACGATGTGATGACGCAACTCGTTGGCCTTTGCAGCCAGGGCAGCGACTTTTCGCTCCAACGCCTCGAACCGTTCCCAGCGTTTGCGCTCCTCGGCGAGCTCCTCATCGATGTGCTCGATTTCACTTCGCGTGTCGTCGGCCCGCCCGCGGAACTCAGCCGCCCGGTTCAACAGTCGCTTCCGTGCGCCGCGTAGCGCCTGCAAGGACCGCTTTGCACTCCCCCTAAACCCGTCCAACGTAGACGCGAGGGCTGTACTTTCCACGAGCATTCGTCCGTCGCCCTCCAGAAACACAGCCACCGCACTGGCGAGAAGATCGTTACGAACGCACCGAAGCCCTTTGAGCGCCGTTGGGATGGGCGCTTCGTCGATCGCGTCGATAACCTCGATCTCCGCCGTAGCGAGTTCTGTCTCGACGTCGATTTCGTCGACTTGGACGCGATACCGGCGGATGTGCCGTAGCGAGCGAACGAAGAGCGCCGTGGAAGCCGCAACAACGAGCCACGTCGCAATCGCGATCAGCAGAACGCCAACGCTACGAACGCCGCCACTCGCGCCCACGACGGCGTTCATCCATCCGCCCACAACCGTACCCGGTGCGATCCACCCGACACTGGCAAGCAGGGCGATCTCGACGGTGAACACGGCGCTGACCAGCGTGATCTTGCGCTGCCGGTCCATCTGATCAATCTGAACCTCAAGGGCGGCACGCCGATGTGCGAAACACGTGCCGTTGTGCTCCGGCTTGCGCCCCATCTCCACGTCCTGAACGCGCGGCAGCGGCTGATCGTCCAGGAGAAAAGCAAGCCGTCGCCCGTACAACTTCGCTAGGTCGCGGACCTTGCCATACTCGGTGAGTCCTCTTTCGAGGCTATCTAGAGTGCTTTTCGTCTGGGCCAGCGCAGAGCTTTCTTCGGAAAGCTCGGCGGCAGACGCCTTTCGCTCGGCAACGTTGAGATGTTGCGAAAGGTGGTCCAGTCGCTTACGCCACTGGGCGTAGCTTGTGCCGCTCGTCGTCTTCACAAATCGCTCAGCCGCGGCGGTCAGAGCGGTTTCGGATTCGGCGATAGCACCGGCGACATTGGAAAGCTCCGCCGCCTGGGCGTCGTCGGCGCTCGCGCCGTCGTGTTTCGTCTTACGCTCGGTTTCCAAGCATCCCAGCCGAGCCCGATCGATGTTCAACACGGCGATGCGCCGGTTGTACTCCTTGATCTCGGTTTCCAGAACCGCAATGCCCTTGGTCGTTCTGCTGATCTCAGATTCCAGATCGTCGGCCACGGTCTCAAGTTTGTCGACGCCGATCAACGCCTTGACCGTAGCGCTCTTGGCGCTGGGGACTTCCAACTCGCGCTGGGCGAGATAGAAACTGTCCACGAAGCTCTGATACGTAAAGCCGCAGATGTTTCGCACGGCATCGTCCACCGCATCGACGCCCTCTGCCACAGGGGACGACTCCCCCGACTGGTACATCTGGGCGTGATGGCTACGGTTGCTGTCGATCTGACGTGCTACGGTGAACTCCGTGCCGTCTCCGTCGGTGAACGTTACGGAGGCCGAACCGCTGTACTCACCCCAACGGATCACGCGAAAGAGATCCTCGCGCCCGAGTGAAAAGGTTCGACCGAACACGGCGAAGCAGATCGTTTCGCCAATGGCGGTCTTGCCCGCCTCATTGGGGCCGGCCACGGCGATCTGGCCGTTTGCTGGTAGATCGGTCAGGTGCAGGCGGTTGTACTTCAGAATGTTTTGCGCTTCGACGTGTTTGAGAATCATATCGCGTCACCCTGATGCCGGGGAAATGTCCTTGCCGTTCCAATTCGGGCGTAGTTTTCGCAACACGAGCGCCGTGGCCTCCTGATGCGCAGCCACGTCTGCACCGTTCGCCTCGCCTCGGAGGCGCTCGATCGTCTCGCTACTGAAGCTCTCGAATTCCTCGATGGGGCTTCGAAGGTGGAAATGTTCGACGAAGCACTTTCGGTTGGATGACTTCACCACACGCCTCCATGCGTGATCTGAACGGAAAGGGTGCTTTCTTAGGGGCATTCCGCCACCAAGCGGCTGCACGTCCCGCCTCCGCGAAGCGCACAGCCCACCCTTTAGCCTATTTGTCGGCAATTTACGCCGGATCGCGGGAGCGTTTTTGCGCCGACTCGCCTACTCGCACGGCGTGAGGGTTTTATACGGATACGGGAAAAATTTCACTGCGTCGACGGCCAGGGCGAGGTCGCGTACGTCCATGGGGTTCAGCGGGTTCACTTGCTGAGGCTGAAACTGGGCTGCCGGCTTGAGGATCGTGCCCCCGAGTTCCATCATTCTGTCTACCATATGGACGAGATCTAAGGTGCTCACTCCCACGTGGTCCTCGACATCCCCCCATCGTGGCGTTCCGACCGTCAGAAGCGGGAGGGTCTCGGCACACGACGCCTCGTTTCCCATGCAGCTTGCGGGCACGAGGGTGATCTCGTACCTCGACGCTCCCGGCATAATCTCAGGGCCCGTGGCGAACAACGTCCGGCCGCCCAGCTCGGTCACCCAGTCCCGGTATTCCGGCTGACAGCCGAGCACGGCACAGGCGAATGTCGTATCCCTTGTTTCCGAGTCCTCGCACGTGATGCTCGGCAGACACGTCCCGCCGCGCGGGATCATCGTTACTGGATGCATACGCACGTCGCACGCAGCCTGGTCAATGCAGGCATTTCCGCCCGGCTCGGTGCCACCCTGGCAAGTGTGCATCTGCTCGCATGTTCCACCCAGACCGCGATCGTCACAGTCATCCTGAGACTCGCACATCCCCCTACCGTCTTCCGTTCCGCCGCGACACATTTGGATTGCGTTGACGTAGCGCTTCTGACCCTCGAACTCAGCGAATGGGGTTTGGCAGACGCCGCCGCGACAGTACGCGTCCGAGAGGCACGGATCCAAGACGTTCCAGCTCCCCGGGCTGCAGGTGTGGTGGAGCATGGCCAAAGTCACCTCGATGGCCGTTTGCTCGGATTCGGTGGCGGAAACCTCCATGGCGATGTACCGGTTTTGCGCTATCGGATTTGCTGGCTTAACGGTGAAGCTGCACACGGAGTTGGGTGCGGGCTCAACCGTTGGATCGCCATAAAGGGTCGCCGTCACAGAGTAGGTGTCAGGCGTTAAAGGCGGGCCGAGTGTCGCGGAAAGAGACCACGGCGTAATAACCGCCGGGCAGTCAGCCCCTGCGGGGTAGTCGAGCACAACGTCGAAGTTAACAGTATTCCCATCGGTCGTAATCTGCGCAACGTTCGGTACGCAGCTATTTGGCCAGTCGCCTCCAAGCGTGATGGTAGTTTCATCCGAACTTGTAGCGTCTACCGGTTCGACCTTGCAGCTCGTCGGCGGCCACCACCACCCCTCTGCTCGCGCAACGGTGAAGCTGCAGAAAGCAGTGGGTACGGGCGCAACGCTTGGGTCGCCATAGAGGGTCACCATGATTGAATAGGTGCCAGGCGCTAACGGGTCGAGTGTCTCCGAAAGAGACCACGGTGTAATCACGGTGGTGCAGGCAGCCCCTTCGGGGTAGTCGAGCACAACGTCGAAGTAAACAGTATTGCCATCGATCGTAATCTGCGAAACGTTCGGTACGCAGTCAGTCCCCAGTCGCCTCCGAGCGTGATGGTAGCTTGATCCAGGTTGGTAACGTCGCTCGGCTCGACGGTGCACGTACCCGGCGTCCACGGATCTGCCGGCGGAAGAACGTGCAGCACGCCGGAAGCCAGCGTGCCGATCGGGATTTCGATGGGAAAGGGACTCAAGGTATCGTCCAACGCGAACGTTTCCGAGTTCGCGAACTCGATCGTGTACGTGCCGACCGCCCCGAGCGGAACCGCCAACGCCAACGTCCCGAGGTAGTAAATGATCCCTTTGTCCGCCTCGCTGCAGAATTCAGTCTTGGATGGGTTCGGGTTTGTATCCGCAAAAAAGAGCGGACCCGTGGGCGAGATGCCGAGATCCCAGGCCGATATGCAGTCAGTCTCGATCTGATCAAAGAGCAGCCCGTCGGTGCGCGTTTTGTTGATCCACGCGTAACTACAAATGCCATCGCCGCTACAACGTGTTCGAGGCTCACCATGTGCGTCAACGCAGTCAGCGTTTGTCCCACAGGGGATGCTGGACAGCTCCAGCGGCGCGCCGTCTCCTGAGGCGTATGTTTCGGCAAGAACCTTGGCTTGAAAAGCACGTAGCCTCAGACCGGTCGGCGCCCAGTTGCTGAGCTGGACGTTCCAGTAGGTCGTCGTTCCCGCATGTACGGTCAGCTCCTGACCCGAGATGTCCGCGGAGGAGTAGCTTAGATTTCCTCCGCCGTAGGCTCCGCCGGGATGCTCCGCCACGGGCGTCAGCGCGTAGATCAACGTCGCCGGGACCTCGCCCGCGATGATCTCAGAAAGATGCTCCGTCGGGCCGGTGACGGCACGCGCGGCTGCGGAGCGATCGGCGGATCGATCAGCCGCCGTAAAGTCGATCCCCATGATGTCCTGGATGTCCTGAGCCGCGGGCTTTAGCCCGCGCGGCGCCTCCGACACGCGGTTCCGGGATAGGCGCTTGGCATCGAGCTGGGAATCGCCGCTCCGCTGTCCAAAGACCTGACCACCCCCAAGCATCTGGCCGGCCCACGGAAGAGCACAACCGACTACCGCCAACACAACTACCCGATGCAATCTGCCCAGTGAGTTCATCGTCTTTCTCCCAGAGAGGTGCGGCTATGCATCTCCCGATCTTCAAGCGGTACGCGCGCGGAACTCTTTTGGGGGTCACGCGCGAAAAGTGTTTCGGGTTTCCAGCTGTGGCCGGGGACGGGCGGAGCCGATGCCGCGACAACCGAATTGAAGAAATAACGCTCCGACCGAGCGGCCGCGCTAGAACTGCCTCGCAGCCTGGGGTTTATGGTAACCGAAGGCGGGTAATCGGGTCAAGGTTTCCCTACGGCGGTCTCAAGGCTGGGTCCGTGACGGAATTGGCGGAGATTGGCGATTCGTGCCTCGCGGGAGGGTGAGGCTCCCGCCGAGCCACAACCGTCATGAGATGTGAACGTCACGGCTCGCCAGGAGGATCGCCCTCCCAGGCGCTCCGC
>JADFRO010000047.1 GCA_022561255.1 Planctomycetota bacterium
TGGCCGTAACCGCAACGACCGACGACGACCTGTTCGCCGACCGTAACACGACGGCCTGCCGCTGCTGGAGTAGCAACTGGGGAGCGGACGTCGAGCTCTCGGCGCCCGGCGATGCGATTCTTTCCACCTGGATCAACAACAGCTTCTTCTTTCTAAACGGAACGTCGATGGCGACCCCGCACGTCAGCGGTTTGGCATCCTTGATCCGGTCGGCGGCCCCCGAGTTAACCGCTCAGCAGGTCCGTTCGATTTTGTTCACGTCGGCAGAGGATTTGGGTGACCCCGGCTGGGACGAGTTCTTCGGCCACGGTCGCATCAACGCTTACCTCGCGATGCTTGCCATCTCTGCTTGTCCCGACCCAACGGCGTGCGACGACGGCGTATTCTGCAACGGCGCCGAGACGTGCGATCCACTCGTGGGATGTGTGGATGGCCCGCCGCCGACCTGTGACGACGACCTGGAGTGCACAGAGGATTCTTGCGGTGGACCCTTCGATGAGTGTCTCAATGCGCCCAACGACAGCCTGTGCGACGACGCCGACCCATGTACGGTCGATACGTGTACCGCGTTGGGATGCAGCAACGCCGACGTGTTGTGCGGCGCATGTTGCGACCGTGAGGACGCGATTTGTTGGGACGACGTATTTGAGCAGGACTGCGACTGTGAGCTGTGCGCGTGGACCCGCGGCGCGCGTTGCGCGACGGTTCCGTGCGATCTACGGTTTACGCCGATCCCCACCGTATCACAATGGGGCCTTGTCGTACTAACGCTTGTCCTGCTGGTCGGAGGAAAGATCGCCTTCGTTCGTCGCCGCGATTTCGATTCCGCCGGGATTTAGGGCTGCGTGGAAATGTCGATCACCCCGTTTAGGTCGTAGTCGCGGGCGAGCTCCGAGCGTAGTTGCGTGTCCCACGCGCCGTGCAGATCCTGGAAGAGATAGTTCGTGCCGCCGGAGTGGCGATCGGAGAAGCGATTGCCGTTACGGCGCCCGTCCGATCCGGCGTAGTTCGCCTCTCCCGCGTCGATATAGCTGCAATCATCCAAACCCCGACCGTCACCGCGCTCGGACCGGTCGTTGGCATCGCCGATCAGCGGAAGTCGCGGACGAATGTTATCTCGCGTCGCGGCGTAGTTCGGATCCGCGCGTGTCGACTCTCCCCACCGATCGCCCATTTCGAGTCCGTACGATCCGGCGCTCCAGGCCGGCAGATACACACGATAATGTCCGCTGCTGGCGCCTTGATCGCCAACCGATTTGCATATGAAGTATTGTTCGAACCGTCGTGCGTCGAGGTTTCGCAGGACCGGGTAGCTCTGGGGAAGCTTTACGTCTTCACGATAGACGTACTGGAAGAGGATTTCCGCCCAGCCGTACTCGACCGCACGCGGCGCACCGTCGCCGCGATCCACCCCACGTCTGCGGTCCGGTTTCTCCGTATCGTCTAGTTCCGAGGGTGCGGGTAGCCACCGCGCCGGAGGTAAGCCGCCACCGCTGAGGTTGTTGTAGGTAGCCAGCGCGTTACCGAATTCCTTGAGCCTCGCCAGGCAATGGACGCTCTTGGCTTGCTCGCGAGCCCGACTCAGTGAGGGTAGCAGGATCGAGATGAGCAGAGCGATAATCGAAATCACGACGAGCAGCTCGATCAGCGTGAACGCATAACGACGACCGGTACTCATACCGCTTTGAATCACAATCGCGACGCTCCACCAGCGATTCCACAGTCGAGAACGAGCCTTTGTGCCGCCGTCACCCGACGACCAATCCTATCCACGACGAATGCGGAATCAAATCGCCGGCCTCGACCCGAAGCGTGCTTGGGTCTACGGCAGGTAAAGATTGCCCAGTGAGAGCGGTTGATAAGCGTTGCCCAACGCCCCGGACCAGGTGCTAAACTCCTGATGAGCGGCGTCGACTCGGGTTATGTTGAATCCCCACATTGTGTGACGGTGCGGACCGAAGCTGAGCGCATCAAGAGGAATCTTAATCTCAGCCGTCCAGCCATCTGCTTGAATTCGTGTGGCGACGTCGAGGTCAACGGGCCACGCGGAACGAGGTCCGCAAGGCGGGTCAAACGCTATGCCCGTTTCGGCAAGATCGGCGCCGGATCGCTTTACGACGATGTGGAACAGGTCGCCCGGCGATCGCGTCGATAAGTTCTTGGGATCGATCAGTATCTCGATGAGCTCTTCGCCCACCGGAACCATATCGTCGTAGGTTACTCCCTTGCGTGACGAACTGGAGCCCGCATTCGTCCCGGCTGTTTCGCAGTTGACCCCAATGTATAGGAATCGGTCGTCGCGCATCACGAAACCGATCGTCCGTGTCGACGGTTCCCGTGACGCCGCGCCGCCGCCGTGCGCGACCAACTGAAAACCGGAGGCGACGTTCACCGCAGCAGGCGGCCAATCGCTCAAATCACCATCGATGCTCAGTTTTGCCCCGCCGTCGATGGCGGTCACCAGCGCCAACGAAGCGTCCGCTCGATAGACGGATCCATCCGAGGCGGTCAGAGTAATCGGCATGGACTGTGACCCTCCTGCGATCAGCGGCTGAAGCTTCGCGCTCGCCGAGAGGAGAATGCGTCGTGCGGCGCCGGCGTCGAGCGTGGGCAAGGCCGATCGCGCCGGCTGGGCGCCCCACGCTTCCGGTAGCTCGTCGAACTCGACCACCCCGGCGAGCGACGTCCCCGTATGGTTGGCCAATGCAAGTGTCGATTCGATACGGGCGGTCGGATGGGTCGGCGTTCCCGTCACTTGAACGCGCGTGCCATCCACACGCATCTCCACCGCGGAGGTAGCCAGCAAAAACCTCCGCCAGGCCGCCTGTTTCGAGAACGATTCACCGGCTGGACCCGCAGCGCGACCATAGGCGAGGTTGACGACTTCCTCGGCCATCAGTCGCCGTGCTGTGTCAAACACGGTTGTTTCGCTGGGCCAACCGATGGGACGGCCGTCCGCGAAATGTGCTCGGTACGCATCCGCGCCGGCGTATCGAACCAACGCACGACGAACCCGCTCGACAATGTGCCCGGCACCGTGATCCTTCAAGAGTCGTACGTACGCGGCATCTTGCATCGCTCGTCGAAGATGTTTGAGTCGTACGGAAGGAACGGGCCCATCCAAGCCAAACATCCGTCCTGGATAGAGTAACACGTTGGCGTCGTGGCGAACGCATGCCTGCGGATCAACCACGTCATCAGAGTCCGGCCAACGATTGGCCTTGCCAAGAAACAACCCCTGCGCGCCCAGAGCCGACGCCTGCCAAGAAAGGACCTGTACGTAAGAGGGCGGTGCGCACGCTGCGATCGAACCACTGAACGGGGGGCGATCGACCGCCAGCCAGGTGCGCCGGCCGGCCTCACGCTCGCTCCGCATTGCGCGCGAATCATAGAACTGAGCAGGCGGAAGCCAAACGTCCACAACCTCGCCGACATCCGCTTGAATGAAGCCGCTCCATCCCAAAGCCCGAAGATCCTGCGGGAAGAGACGACCGACCACTGCCAACGTTCCGCCGGTCGCTTCCCGCACGATCTGCGCGAAACTGCGGAACGACTCGTAGCTTTCGCCGCGTTTCGCAGCGGTCCGCGGCAGCATAATGTAGGCCCGGTCCAGCCAGCCCATCGCGTCGAAATGTTCTGCAGCAAGTGATAGGTAGCGCCGCAGCAACTCGTCGGACACGCCGCCGGACAGAGGCAACCCGCGCGCGGCGAGTGAAGCTGGAACCGGCATCGGCCAAACGCTCGCCGGCAGGCGATTGAGGAACACCCGTCCGCTCATGTAAGGGGAAACGACCGAATCGTACGCCGTCCAATCGATCACCGGCTCGCCTCGGCGGTCGATCTTCACGGTCGGCTCCAGCCCGTCGAGCACGGGCGTCAGGCGATGCTCCTGCAGCATTCGCATCGTGGAGTTCAGAAGCGATTGGGCCACGCTCCGATGAGCATCACCCGACCAATCCACGATGTTCGCCGCTATCTTTTGCGAGGAGGTGGCGAGATGATGATCGAACAGGCTTCGATAATCGAGCTCTACGATCGCGGGAAACTCAGCCTCATCGGGAAGCATGATCGCGTGGACCTTGAGCTCCACGTCGACCGACCCCAGCGACGTATTGCCGGAAACCAGAACGATGCGGGATGCGTAGACTCCGTCCGAGGTTCCCTTGGGAATGGTGACGTCGATCCAAAAATGATACGTCACGCCCGGCGCAAGCCTCGATGGAAGTCCACCGCGCGGCGCTTCAATCGGAACGAGAACGTCCAACGGATGTGTGTCGCGCTCGCTCGACGTTATCGATCGGATGTGCCATCCCGGCCAGCGATCGATCGCTATGCTGTGCATTCGATAGACGCGAACCGAGGCAGCGTCGATTTGAAACGTGCCGCATCGGAAAGGATGAATCTCGATCCGCGGAGAGCCAACCACCGCGGCTCCACCACGGAGAGCCAACCGAAAGCTAACGGTTTCGTTGATCGCACCGGCAAGTCGTACGGTATCGCTGCGACGGCCCGCGTATCGATCGGCGTCAGTAGCGGCATGGATCCATGCGCCATCGCGCGCCGCTGCGGACGTCTCAGCCAGCGACCGCTGAAACGTCCAAATCTCAGCGGCAGGCCTTGAAACGCTGCATCCCGTTGTGATTTGGAGAGCAACGCCGGCGACAAGGGAAGCAAGACGGATGTGCATGTGCTTTAGCCTGAGAGCCGGGAACCCAACCTCGGCGAGCGTGTGTCGCCGAAGGGTGTGCGCTTACGCCGGACCCTACGGTGTTTCGCCGCCGCCGTCGGCCGAATCCACTTGGACAGGCAGATCGACCGGGTCCGCCGGGTCGACTTCCGCCGCTTCCTCAGGACTCTCCTCCTCGGGCGGCATGGTGGGGGCTTCATAGATCACGTCGCCGAAGGTGGCGTCGAGCGTCTTCAAGCGGTCCAGGGCGAGACGTTGGAACGGCATGCCGTTAAGCAGCGCGTTTGCGACGGTCTCATCGAGGTACTTTTTGGCGGCTTCTTTGTGTTTCATCTCGCCGTCAAACGCAAACGCGTTTTCCTCGACGGTTGCGAGGCCGGTCAACGCGACTCCCTGGGCGAGTGCGTTAGCAGGAAACCGCCTAAGCAGTTCCTCGAACGCTCCGCGGGCGTGCTCGTTGAACTCAAGGTCCGGTGGAAAGGCAGCTTGCGCGGTGAGCCGAAGGGCGTGCTTTCCCCGGTCCAGGAGACTTTGCAGGATGAACTGTTCATCATCGGTGCTGGACGTCAGCGTCGCCAGTTCAGAAAGCGACACGCGTCCAACGTCCCCATCGGAGAACGAAAACTCGCTCTTTTGGCGCCAGATGTCCTCCTGAGCCGCCGCGCGCGAGCGCATTCCGAACATCACCGCCATCGCAACAGCGAAAACGCCGATGATCACCAGTCCGATGCGACCGCCGTTTTCGTTGATGTAATCCTTCGCAACGCCCATGGCGTGCAGAAGATCATTCTCTCGTAGTTCGTGTCGACGCTCGGCCTTCATTTTGCTCCACCCTTGCTTGCTTTATCGCTCGGCCGCTTAGCGGCGCGATGACGACCTCAACCGAGACGCCGCGCGTCCAACTCCCAGGTTCATCCTCGATGACTATCGTACACGATTCACGTCCACGATTAAAACGCATCCGATATCGGCCTTTGACCATCTCGTCACTTTCCAGCGTCCATCGAACGAGGGGCATCTGCCGACGATAGAAGCCTCGAAGGGCGTACTTATCGGCTCGACCGCGGTAATGGTGCCGAACATATCGAACGGCGTCTCCCGACCAATCCTCGCTCGCCGACTCGGCCAAACGAAACCCCGTCGGCACGGGGATGTCGCGCTCGTAGGGATTTGCCGAGGGTGAAAGACCACGAACCGAACTGGCTGTACGCGATGCGCAGCCACACAACGTCGCAATCACGAAAGCTGCAAAGGTGACAACCAATCCACGCAGAACCATAACGCCGCTCAATCCGGTCTCACCAAATCCGCATTTCCCGCGCTTGCCGCCCGTCCTGCGGGGCAACCCGGTCGATCGACGGCGCGGACCCAACACGATATGCCGCCTTAACCGTGTGGTCAATGCCATCGGGGGTCGTACGCCGCCGGAAACATCCGACCAGACGTCCCGAAGGGGGTGCCGGCTCCTGAACGATCGGTTGCCGGACTGCGTACTTGTAAGGTACAATCCGCGCGCCTCGCCGTACTCTGGCGTGTGGCAGGCTGTCGACGTACACAAATACAAACCGGTTCATTCGGAGGACGCAGTTATGAAGGCTCGGCTAATACTCTTGATCGTCGTAGCCGGTGGACTGGCTGTTTGGATAGCCGCCCGTCCGAAGATGGCTGCCTCCACTACCGCCGATGCGCCCGATGCCGCGCTCACCGAGGCGGAGCGGCTCGAGCTGCTGCGCATTCGCGAGATGCAGAAAATGCTCGGCAAGCGCGATTTGCCCGGGCGGAAACCGCCCGAAGAGCCCGACGTCCACGTCGGCATCGAGGTTGACGTCTCCAGTGGCAAGAACCGCCTCTACTTTACGATCAGCGAAGCCCACGGCTACTACGTCGAGACCTTTCAGCTTGAGGCGTGGTACGTAGATGAGAACACAACCGGCCCGGACGATGCCCCCCTTCGGGTCAAGGCGCTGCTGGACATCTACATCAAGGAAAACGAAACCTTAAGGGAATGCATCGAAATCGTCCCGGCCGAACTCAGCCACATCGGTGGGGACATCGGGAAAACGGCGGATTGGGATGTGCAGTTGATTTCGTACGGACGCGCACGAGCCAAGAACCCCGACCGGTTGCCGCTCATTTCCGACGCGGCACGGTGCTTCGACTAGCGCCCGGAAAACAGCATGACGTTGCAGAGGACGGAAATCGCCAGCAAAACGCCAAGGGCGAGCACCCACTGCACGGAGATTCGGGGCGAGGCGCCCGTCGTCTCTTCCGTATCTGCAGGTTTTGCGTCGACGGTGCGCCCCGTCGCCAGCGTTTCGAGTAGGTCGTGGTCGTATTTCTCTCGAGCCTGCAACGGCGGTTCGCCGGCGGCAACAGCGTCGATGTCTGTGATGAGTTCCTCCATCGAGCGATAGCGGTCGTCGCGCACCTTGGCCATCATCACCTCGATGATCTCGCCCACGCCCGCTGAAAGCTCCTTGTTGACGTGATCCGCCGGAACCAGCGGCTCTTTAAGGTGCTTATGCATAACGGCTGAAGGCGTCGTGCCGTCGAAGGGAACTTTGCCCGTTACCATGTGGTAGAACGTCGCCCCCAGCCCGTAGACGTCCGCTCGGGCGTCAATGTCGATTTCCCCTCGGATTTGCTCGGGGCTGATGTAATAGGGCGTACCGTAGGCGCGACCGGCTTCCGTCTTCGCCGTAGCGAAGTCGCTCATTTCGCGGGCGAGCCCCATGTCGGCGAGCTTCACGTCGCCACCCTTGGTGATCATCAGGTTTTTGGGTTTGACGTCGCGGTGGATCAGCCCTTGCTGGTGCGCGTGATGCAGCGCGCGAGCGCATTGCCGAATGAGACGAAGAGCCTCTTTCTCTTCGACGCATCTATTATCGCTAACCAACTCATAGACGGTCTCCCCGTCGATGAATTCCATGACGAAGTAGTGGTACCCGCCTGACTCGCCCACGTCGAACGCCTGAACGATGTTGGCGTGATTCAAGCGTGCGGCCGCTCGACCCTCTCGATAGAAACGGTCGACGAACTCCTGGTTTTCGCTCAATCGCTTCGGTAGAACCTTGATCGCGACGAGCCGGTCCAGGCTCAACTGCTTCGCCTTGAACACGACCGCCATCGCACCCTGCCCGATCTTGGAGAGCACCTGAAAACCGGGGATCTGCTGCGCAGGCCGGTACATCGAATCCTCATCCATCGCCATGTTGAGGCGCTTGATCTGAGAGTGCGTGATGTAGCCGTGCTGAAGCAAAAGGTCGGAAAGCGATAGGCTCGCCGCCTTGTCGCCCATGGCCTTGTGCTCGGAAAGGATAAGCTCCACCTCGTTGGACGTGCAGAGCTTTCGCTCCACTACGAGGCGTGCAAACTGCGAGTCATCAATTGACATGTGCCCACCCGTGGCGACGACGCGCGCCGGCGAAACGCGATTCCCGCGACCGATCGCTGCCCTTCGACTTAAACTGTAGGTGCCTCACCGCGTACGAATCCACTGGAAACGTAGAAGATGGTCCGCGTGTTTCGATGTGCCTGCGGCAGGGTAGGGCTTCCACTCGCTCCCGCCGTGGGCGTCGGGTGGATTATAGGCCCCTCTTGTCGCCGAGTCACGGAAGGGGACAGATAAGTTCCCGCCGCAGCTTTTCCCCCACCTGCGCCCCGGCGTCCCAATCCCCCCGCAGCAGGACGTCGGCGACCCGCCGCTGCCGGTCTGTGAAAACACACGGGAACTTCACCTCAAAGTCCGCAATTCCCAGGGCGTTCGTGATTCCACGCGTGAGCTCGTTGACGCCCTCGCCGGTCTTGGCCGAGACGCACAGGACTCCCGCACAAACCTCCCTCACGTCGAGCGGCAACTCACAGGGCTGCCACGCCTGCTGGAGGTCGGACTTGTTGATCGCGAGGAAAAGCGGTTGGTCAGATTCCGTCAGAAACTCGGCTGGCAGAGCTATCGGGATCCGCTCCGCGCCACTCAGAACGAGAAGACGCAAGGTGGCTTCTTCGTCGACCGCGCGACCTGCGGCAATGGCATCTCGCTCCGTGCCCTCCGTCGAAGCACGTCGCCCAGCCGTGTCGACGAACGTCACCGCAATACCGTCGAGCTCCACAGACACGCTCACCCAATCGCGGGTCGTCCCCGCGCGATCTGAAACGACCGCCGCGGTTCGACCCACCAAGCGATTCAGCAGCGTCGACTTGCCGGTGTTCGGCGGACCGACGATCGATACCGTTGCACCGTGAAGAAGCGTTCGCGCCGCGGCATATCCACCGGTGAACCGGCTCAAACGCTCAGCCGCTGCGTTTGGGTCGGTTGAACAGAGTGATGCGATCTCGTCGAGAGCTCCCGCGAGGTTCTCACGCTGCCACGCCGCGAAGCACACGCCACGCGTCGTCTTGGCCTCCCGTATTCCCGTCAGCGCCTCGCGCTCGATTAGATTCGCCGATGGGAATACGTCGACATCCTCCGCATCCCACACGGTGAAAAGAGCCCCGTGCCGCTCCAGCAGTTCGAGAATGCGCTCAAGGATACGAACGCCGCCGTGCGCGCAGATGTCGACCGTGTGGACACCGCCGTCTTCGCTCCGGGTTACGACAACATCGTCAATCGTTTCACCCGCATCGACGATGCGACCGTAGCGCAACTGGTCCGCGCCGATTTCGGTGAGCGGCCGATTGGATTGCGAACGGAAGATCTGACCGACGATATCCAAGGCGTCCGAGCCCGTGACTCGGATCAGACCGATCGCGCCTGCTCCCGACGGAGTCAGCAGCATTGCGCGGTTGTCGCGCGCGGCGTTCATGCGCCCATCGTGGCGAGATATTTTGAATAGGCGACGCCGACGCCTCGTAGCGCCAGATCGTGCACCGCCGTGTCGACGAAATCGCAGTAGGGGAGGAGCAACTCCGCATCGCCACCTGTGGCGACCACGTGCGACCAATGCTTAAGATGGGTCGAGTAAGCCTCGATCAGCCCACGTACGGCACCGACAACCCCACGACACACGCCCGTTTGCATCGCTTCGATCGTGTTGCGACCGTACGGCAACTCGGGCACGGCCGGATCGACTTCAGGCAGAGCAGCCGTATACTCGTGCAACGACCTGAGCTGCATCGCGAGCCCCGGCAGGATCGCTCCGCCGATTAGAGTTCCCTCGTCGTTCACGAGATCGACCGTCACGGCTGTTCCGAAATCAACAATTGTACACCCTTTCTGTAACGTCTCGTACGCCGCTGCCGCCGCACAAACACGATCCGCACCGATCGCGCTCGCATCGTCAACGTCGACGTCAAGCGGCAACGGTATGCCATCGCCAATCACCAGCGCGTCATGGTCCTGCGTCGCGGCAAGGTAGCTTTGGAGTCGTTCGAGCGTATCGGGTACGACCGAAGCAATCACCGTCGCAACCGGGGTGTCAGCCGGTCCGTCATGAATCTGCGCGGCGTAGCTTTCCTCGAAGGCGGCCTCGTCGTCGCTCGGGCAGGAAAGGGGGCTTTTCACCTGGTCCTCATGCCACGTAGCCACCTTGATCGACGTGTTGCCAACGTCGATCACGATTACCGGTGCCGAAGGGTCAAACGGTCGCGGGCGATAAATCATGAACCTTCTCGATGAGGAGGAATGCGGGGTGCCACGGGCTTGCTCGTCGCCTCCTCGGACCGTCCCAGCAAGCCCCACAATTTCTCCGTCACAACTGGGAGCCCTATACCGCTTGCCGCACTTACGGGCAACACCTCGCAACCGATTTGGTCCGCCAAGGCCCTTGCGCCTTCACCGCCACCCGTCAGGTCGATCTTGTTACCGGCGACGATCTCTTGTTTCGACGCAAGCTCGGGACTGTACTTCTCCAACTCGCCTCGGATCATGCGATAGGCCTCGTCCGGTGCGATCGCGGCGTTTTCGTCCCCGACGTCGACGATGTGCAGAATGACACGCGTACGTTCGATGTGTCGAAGAAATGCGTCGCCCAGGCCGGCGCCCGCATGAGCCCCTTCGATAAGACCTGGAATGTCGGCCATCACGAACCGCCGATGATCGGAGAGTTCGACAATGCCGAGCTGCGGCTGAAGCGTAGTAAACGGGTAATCCGCGATCTTGGGCTTGGCTTTCGAGAGTCGCGAGAGGATCGTGCTCTTACCCGCGTTGGGAAGACCGACGATGCCCACGTCGGCGAAGAGCTTGAGCTCCAACCGAAGCCAGCGCTGCTGACCTTCCGTGCCCGGCTCGGCCTCCCGCGGTGTTTGATGCGTCGCCGTAGCAAACCGTGTGTTGCCGCGACCGCCTTTCCCACCCTCCGCGATGCGAATACACTCGTCCATCTCGCTGAGGTCTTTGATCAGGACGTTGGTGTCGCGGTCGTAGATCAACGTCCCCAACGGCAAGCGCAGGGTTAGATCGTCACCGTCGCGACCGTACATTTTCTTTCCCATGCCCGGCATGCCGTTCTTGGCAATCCAGTGATGACGCCCGCTGAAGTCCAGCAGCGTATCCACGCCCGGCGTCGCAACCGCGTACACGTGGCCACCGTCGCCGCCGTCGCCGCCGTCGGGTCCGCCGAACGGTACAAACTTCTCGCGCCGGAAGGAAACGGCACCGCGCCCACCGTTACCGGATTGCACACGGATTCGAACAACGTCGCGAAACATGAGTCCCAGCAGTCCGTGGTAGCGGTCCGGCAGGCCTTACGCCTCTGGTAGAACCGAGACAAACTTGCCTTTGCGACCGCGATCGCGGAATGAAACGAATCCGTCGATCTTGGCGAAGAGCGTATCGTCCTTGCCGTGGCCAACGTTTTCGCCCGGCTTCAGCCGGGTGCCGCGCTGGCGCACGATGATCGAGCCGCCGGTGACAAACTCGCCACCGAAACGCTTCACGCCGAGACGCTGCGCATTGCTGTCGCGACCGTTGCGAGTACTGCCCTGACCTTTCTTGTGTGCCATCGGGTTACTCCTCGCCTTCCTCGCCCTCGACCTTCTTCTTGGCCGCGCGCTTCTTGGGCATGACGATCGCGTCGATCTTCAGCGCCGTGAAGGTCTGACGGTGACCAATGCGACGCTTATACCCCTTGCGGCGCTTCTTCTTGAACGCGATGACCTTAGCACCACGATCGATGTCGATGACAGTGGCCTTGACCTTGGCGCCTTTGACAAGGGGCGTGCCTACGTGGATTGCATCGTCGGTGGCCACGAACGCGGCATCGATGGAGATCTCGGTGCCGACTTCTTCGTCCAGCTTCTCCACGCGCACGACTTGACCTTCGGTCACGCGGTACTGCTTACCACCGGTTTGGATAACGGCGTACATGGATCATTCCGGTTCAAAATGGTGCGGGCGACACGCGCACAGCCGCAATCGCAGGTGCGCGGGAACCGCGCTTCGTCGGACATGCCGAGAACTCGAAGCACAGTCGCTTATTGTACGGCGAGCCGCCTGCCTCGGGCAAGCCACCTTGGGTGCGATCCGTCCCGGCAACAGCGAAGCTCGTCGGCCCTAGCAGCCCGTGGTGGAAGTCTGATGGGCCTCGCGACAGGGTCTTGCGAGGTGGAGGCAAGGAGCGAGGAGGAGGCGATGATGAACTTATCGTTGACGACAAGCGACGCAGCATACGACCACAACCCCCTGTCGCCCAGAGGGTTACGGCGATTTGTGGGCATCTGCGGCGTTTGCCTTCCTCGACGATGCCTCAAGGATCGCCTGCGTCAGGCTGCCTTGCATCTGCCC
>JADFRO010000048.1 GCA_022561255.1 Planctomycetota bacterium
CGCGAATATCCTCTCGGGGTCGATGTCGAGAAGATCGACGCCCGGCGCGGCAGTCGGGGAATCGCCGAACGTTACTTCGCGGCTCCGGAGCTTGATCATCTGAAAGGCTTCGATGGAGAGGAATACCTGCGATGGTTCTTCAGGATCTGGACGTTGAAGGAAACGTATATCAAGGCGCGGGGATTGGGATTGACCCTGCCGCTCAACGATTTTTTCTTTTCGTTTCACGGGAGCGATCCTGGTCGATTGGAAAGTCGCGAGATCGAGATCGGCTTTACCGAAAATCTGGATGACGATCCGGACCGGTGGCAGTTTGAGGGTCTAAGCCCAACGCCAGACCACTATCTGTCGGTGGCGATAGAGCGCGGAGCAAATCCCGATCTCAAAATCGAGGCTCGGGACGCCGGGCCGTTCCTATGTGAGGCCGCGAAACCATCGGATCGATCGCGATAGGCTTTCACTCATCCTGAACGACGGGCTGCCGGCCCGGCGCGTCTATCCCTCGTTGCTCGGTGATCCCTCAAACGCCTTCTCTCCCGCCAACGGATATAGCTCCGGGCGGCGGTCACGCAGAAAGTGACGCCGAGCGATCGATCCGCGCACCTGTTCCGGATCGACGTCCAGTCGTATCTCCGGCGACTTGTCGTCGACGATAATCTGTATATCCTTCTCGCGTGCGAGATCGGCCACCACGTCCATCGTCGCTTTCACCACGGTTGCGAAGCTAAGGGCTTCCTTGCGCAATTGAATGGGGCGGCCATAGTTGAGCAGATCGCTAAGCATCGTCTCGACCCGTCGGAGCTGCTCGAGTTCGACAGCCAGGAAGGCATCGTCGATCGCAACGCGCCCGCTGGCGACCAAGCCCAACTCAGCCAAGCCGGTAACGATCGCGCTCGATGGCCCGGTCTCGTCGCTCGACACAACGACCCAGACGACCGAATCGGGTGAAAGCCGTTTGACAAGCTTCGCGGCGAAATAAACGGCCTCGTCGGCGGACTTCGGTGTGATGACCGCAACGTCGATCGGGCCCGTCGCCGGACGCTCAGCCGGCGCGACGAGCGACTCGATCACGCGTCTCGCCCGTGCATCATGGCCTCCAACCCAAACACGAGATTCAGAGCCGACCCGCAGACTCTTCGCATCGGCGTGCTCGCTTGGTACGTGCATGATCGGGAGGTTTCGCGTCGCTTAGCGGACCACTCAAACGAGTTCGTGGTGTCCAAAAGCGTGAATGTCGATCCCCAGCGCCTCCATGCGCCGATACAGACGACTTCGAGAAATGCCCAACAGGTTGGCAGCGAGCGTCCGATTGCCGCATGCTTTGGTTAACGCCGCGACGATCTCCCTCCGCTCGATTTTCGTCAGGACTTCGTCCAAAGGGCGTTCGCCCGCCTTGAATTCGTGTGGGAGAATCACCGAGGGGCCGCGCCGATGCACGGGGCCTTCCAACTGTGCAGGGGATCTCCCGTGTCCGGTCGCCATGGTGACTCCACAAACCCACCAGCGACGCCGCTTCCACCCCAAGCGCGCGCAAACAGCGCCAACCCTCCGAAACAGCCCTCCGCGACCCAGAGCATGGTGTCCCTGACAATCGAAAGGCTGTCGAAACGAATCCGGCCGGACCACTGTCGTTTAGCTTCGAGATGCAAGGCCCGCAACGAGACGTGACCTGTCTCCCGACCGGAACAAACGCCATTGTACAAAATTCACACCAGTGATTCAAGCGCTTTTCTGCGGGGATATGCCATATGCCGACGCACGCACACGTAATCGCCGACTTATTGATGCCAGAACTGCAAAACACGGTCGACGTCGGCGGTGCTGCCGATGATCAAAGGCGTACGTTCATGCAGCGACGTCGGCACCTTATCCAGGATGCGCTGGGCGCCGTCGGTGGCGGCTCCGCCCGCCTGCTCCGCGATCATCGCCAGCGGATTGGCTTCATAGAGCAGCCGCAGCTTGCCCTGGGGCGCCTTTTGAGTCGGCGGGTACAGAAACACCCCGCCCTTCAGTAATGTGCGGTGAAAGTCGGCGACCAAAGAGCCGATGTACCGCAGTCCATACCCTTCTGCCTCCTCCGACTTGACCCAGTCAAGGTATTTCTGAATCCCGGGCGGAAACTGCCTGCGGTACGCCTCGTTGATGCTGTACAGGTTGCCGTGCTCGGGCATCTTCACGTTTTCCTGACAAAGCCGATACGCCCCGATCGACGGATCCAGCGTAAACATGTGCACACCATCGCCCGTGGTGTAGGCCATCACCGTGCTGCTGCCGTAGACGACGTAGCCGGCGGCCACTTGCTTGTAGCCCGGTTGGAGGATGTGTTCCATCACGCTATGCGCCTTGACATCTTCCCGACGCTGCTGAATCGAGAAGATCGTACCGATGGAAACGTTGACGTCGATGTTGCTCGAACCGTCGAGTGGATCGAAAAGAACGATGTACCTCGCCTGTTCGTCCGGCTCTTTCAAAATGCGGGGCTCATCGTCTTCCTCCGACACCATGATCCCGATATTCCCACGATAACCGAGGCAGGAAACGATGATCTCATTGGCCAACACGTCGAGCTTCTGGACGAGTTCGCCCTGAACGTTCTTGCTTCCCGTTGCACCGAGGACGTCCACGAATCCGGCGCGGCGGACGTAGGCGGATATAATCCGAGTCGCAAGAAGGATGCCCGAGAGGAGCCAGCTGAACTGACCGGAGGCGGCGGGGTGCTGGCTCTCTTGCCGCTCGAAAATGTGCTGCTCGACCGTCGTGATCGAGGACGTCATTTCATCCATCTTCACCGTGAACTCTCCCGACGGGTCGATAGCCGGCTTCTCGACGCGGCGGACCGGCCGTCCCGCGTCGAATGGTCTGGCACGTCGCGTGCCGTCCATAAGCACCGGCGGCACCTTAACGAAATCGCTCGGAAACTCAATCGCTAGAAACGCAACGACCGGCGACCGAAAGCCTACCCCCGGGAGCGTGCGCGAAATTCATCGAACAGTCGCTTTGTTTGAGCACCGACGCCACCAAGCCCAACCGGTTTTTCGTCAATGGACGTGACCGCAAGAACCTCGACCGCCGTGCTGGACATGAAGACCTCGTCGGCACCGCGCAGCGCTTCAACATCGAAGACGGCCTCTTCACAGGCTATTCCCAGCGACGCGGCGCACTGGGCGAGGAAACCCTGCGTCACTCCGTGCAGCACGGAATCGGTTCGCGGTGGCGAGGTGATTCGCCGGCCGTTGACTATGAAGATGTTGGCCGAGGTGCACTCACGTACTTCACCATCGTCGGCGATGAACACCGCATCGTCGAACCCGCGGCGCAGCGCCTCACTTTTTGCGAGCACGTTGGGAAGTAGCGTGATCGCCTTCACCGAACAGTTCGCCCAGCGCGTCTCGCGGGTCGTCATCAACTTTGCCCCGCGCTCTCGGAACGCTCGGGAAAGTTCCGGGATAGGGCGAAACGTCATGACGACCGTCGGCGTGATCTCCGCCGGAATCGCATGGGCTCGTGGCGCCTTTCCCCGCGTGACCTGAAGGTAGACCATGACGTCGCTCAGCTCACACCGGCGCAACCCTTCCTCGACGATCGCTTGGAGCGGCTCGGTGTCAAAATCGATACGAATCTCTCCCAAGCTTCGTCGCAGGCGCTTGATGTGCTGATCGAAGAGGAACAGCTTGCGTTTGTAGGCGAAGATCACTTCGTAGACGCCGTCACCGAACTGGAAGCCGCGGTCATCGATCGAGACGACGGCCTTGTCGATCGGGCAAAACACTCCGTTGACATACGCAAGTTCCGGCATACTCACTCACTCGCCCGTCGCTTCGACCTCGGACTTACCCAATGCGGCGCGTACACGCTCCAGCCATTCACCACACTGAGCGCGCCGCTCCTCATCCCGCAAAGCGTCCATCGCCCCCGCCAAATAGGGCTCCGCCTCGTCGAATTTCTTCAGGTCGCGTGCGTAAATGATGCCCAGCAACAGCCCGACGTTACCCACCTCGACCGACTGGGGATAGGACTCGACAAGCCGTCGGAACGCGGCGGCAGCCTGCTCGAAGCGACCACTTCCGTAGCACGCCCTGGCGATCTCAAGCTGCTGCCGCTCGGACATGCATTGATCCGGGTGATCGGTGATGAGTTGCTCGTACAACGTCACCCCCTCGTCAACGTCGCCCCGTTCCAGCGCGCCGGCAATTTGACCGCGCAGGTCCGCGATTTTCTCAATGCTCGCATCGTGCTCCGACCGCTCATTCGGGTCGTAGCTCACCTGACGAGCGACGCTGCCGTGTTGAGCTCGTGCAGCAGCAGCGGGATCGGACATCACCGCCGAAAAGTCTCGACGCTGCTTCCATCGCTTCCATACGGCGAGAATATCGAACTGATCTCGCGGCAGAGCACGGACCAGCAACATTCCGAGCGCCCCGGCGAAGCCGAAGAAGTAGCCCGACAGATGAGCGCCGTGGGCGATCTGCTCGGATTGACCGAGCCAAGGCGCCACGATGTTGTCCCACACGATGATCTTAACACCGATGATGACCATCGCCGGTAACTCGATGAAGTGGATGAAAAAAAACAACCATACGAATACCGTAACACGGCTCCGCGGAAACAGAGCAAGATAGGCTGTCGTGATCGACGCAACTGCTCCCGATGCACCCAGGAGATACGAAAATCCGGGGTTCATCCAACCGTATCCCCACGCCGCGAAGACGCCGCCGGCGAGGTAGAACACCAGGTACGGTCCATTGCCCATCTTGGCATTGACGCTGTTACCGAACACCCAGAGAAAGATCATGTTGCCCAGAAGGTGCATCACGTCAGCGTGGAGAAACTGGTAGGTGAAGAACTGGTGCAACGCCGGTTCGTCCGATCGAAAGAACAGATAGCGCTGCTTGAACTCCGTCATCGCCCCACCGAAAAGCCCCTCGTCCAGCAGCAGAAAGCAGACCGCGTTGATCCCAATGAGTATGTAGTTGAGCGTCGGCGTCCGCCGGACGACGGATTCGGTTCGTATCGGAAGGATGATCATTCAGCAGTCCAGGCCACGGTGAGACCGATAGGCAAGTCGCCGATGACGGCGTTACTTTTCTCGTGGAGCGAAGCGGGCGGCTACTTGGGTGCGCCTCCCGGCGAAGGCACGCCACCGACCGCCTGGACGTATTGCATCCGCAACTCGTAGATCACGCCGTCGAGCATCTTCTTTTCCTCATCGGACAAGTTGCCGGCCGTTTTGTCTTCAAGAACGCCAAGAAGATCGATCTGATGCTTCGCAGCGGCTGGGTTGGGGGCGATGCGTTCGCCGCCGGGGCCCTGATACCCGCCCAGGGCGATCGCCGCCTGCATCGCCAGAAGGTTCAGCAGCTCGACGAAGTTGGCCTCCCCCGGCGCCGCCTTCGTCTCTGTGCTCTCCTGCGAGGCGAGACGCTCCTTCTCCCTGGCCGCCTCCGCCTTCCAGTCAGAGTCAATGTGCAATCCGCCGGGCTGCTGCTCATCCATCATCATCGGCTCCTCCAGTCGCGGGCTGATCCCTTGTCGCGATGCGAACTATAACCGAAACCGCTCCGTCGTGGGAAGAGCCTTGAGCAGCACCTCCAACGTCGCGCGATCGTAGAGGGCGAAGAAGTATTCTCGCCCGCGTGCGATCTCGTTCTGCCGGACCCGCACAACGCTAGAGTCAAGTTGTCGGCGCTTCTGTTCCACGGCCTGCGGTCGAGCGGCTACCATCATCGCACTGACAGCCCGGGTCTCCGCGAAGGCCGCCCGACGAGCGGTACGGTTGAACCGATCCCGCCCGCGAAGCTGCTGTGATAAGTGGACCGAAGCCTCGCGACGCTGCATCAACGCCGTGAGGTCGGGTTCGCCGGTGGGCAGATGACGCTGAGGGTTGTATCTCAGATCGCGCAGCTCACTGCGGAGCCCACGTATCCGCTCCGGTGATACTTCGCTGCGCGGCAGGTCCATCAGAAGCGTCGCCGACACGCAGGCCATCTGCGGAGGGGCTACGCCGTAGTAGTCCGCGATCACGAAGTCGCTGATGCGGTCGTACTTCGCCCCGCCGATCCCGTGAATGAACAGGTCAGCCAGGAGCAATCTTGCCCAGATCGTGAGGGTCAAAGCGCGCGGCCGGAGTCTCCAGCCCCCGTGAGCGGCAAGCGTGTCGACCACGCGATCGCACGAAGTAAGCTCGCCCGTCGACAGTGACCCGATGATCTCTCGATCGGCGAGCAGTCGAACCCCGTCACGCTCCCGCAAGACGAACAGTCGGCGTCGTGCTTCTCCGCTGCGATACACCCACACGGGCAACTCGACGGACGCCTCGCTCGTGCGAAGATCGGGGATGGGCCGGTTCGCCCCGCGAACGCGATACAGCCGCCGATACTTGGCGAGCGACTCGTTGTAACAACGTGCGAATCGCTCGGCGTGTAGGACGACGTCCAGCAGAATCGGACTCCACCACGCACGGCTGATGCGATGATCGACCACGGTAACGCCGAGGCTCTTCTCGACCGCCCGACGACCCGCGACGGCTTGATCCACCCAATCTTCGGCGCCCACCGCCCCACGAAATCCCCGAAAAAAGAACGACATCTGACTGGCGTCGTAACGTGCGCCCAACGCCTGTTGTGCGAACGATTCGAGCGCGCCCATCTCGGAAGAGCTCTGCTGTGCGAACTGCTCGAACGAAAACCCGGGCGGGGAATCCGCAAACGGTTGGGTGCGAAGCGCGACGCCGCCATCCTCAACGGCGGGTATGGCCAGCGTGGTAGCCGCAGGCGCGTCGCTATCGACGACCAGGTTGACCGCGACGCCTCCGATGGCATCGGCCATTCGAGAGGAGACGATATGCTTTGCCCAAACGCCGGGATGAATGAACGCAGGCTGATGACCGGTCACGATCACCGGCCCATCGCTCGCTCCGACGATCGCCTCGCGCGTGCGCCGCCGCCACTCGCTCAGCGGAACGCGGGCGATCAAAGTTTCGCACTCACGCAGCGCGCGAGCGTTAGCAAACGCAGCCTCTACGCAACGCTTCGGGTCGGGCAGGACCAGAACGTCACCGTGTCCGGGCGGGGTGATTACTTTTGAGAAGTCGAGCATGGCTTGCTTGAACGGACGCTCGGTCGTGCACACGGAACGCACGGCTCATCCGCGGTGCGACCTGTCCGATCGGTGACTCCGGCGTCCGGCGACGCGGAGCGTGAAGGACTTGCAAGCTCCGCCTCGAACACCTCGACGTAGTGTTGCAATCTCGCGGCGGGGTCATCCAGGAATCCACCGAAGTGGCGTGTGGGATCGTTGTAGATGAGCTCGACGGGTAGCTCTCGAACGCGAAGTGAAGCCCGTGCAACCTGAACCCAAAACTGCATCGGCATGGCGTAGCCGGGCACCGTAATGCTGAGACGCTCAAGACCCGCAACGCGATAGGCCTTGAACCCGCAAAAGGCGTCGGTAAGGGACAGATTCAACCGATCGTTCAGCATCGCGGTGATGCGGCGGTTGATCTCTCGCCGATCGGCTGGAGCACCACTGGTGCCCTCGTGACCGCCTGGATAGCGGGTTCCGCTGATGATGTCGGCGTCATCCTCACTCGCGACATCGACGAATCGGGGAATCACGGCGGCGTCATGCTGCTCATCACAATCCATCGTGATCAACCAGCGAAAACCGCGGCGTATCGCGAACGCGAACGCGTCGGCCAACGAGAGTCCGTATCCGCGATTCTCCGGATGGGTGATGATCTCCACTCCGTCCTGCCGACGTAGCAGGTGGGGCGTTCGGTCGGTCGAGCCGTCGTCCACCACGAGGATGTTTCGACTGTAGCGCCGCGCGCTTGTCAGCACGCGCGTCAGATAGGCTTCCTCGTTGAAGACCGGGATCGCGAGGAGATGGTTTCTCGGCATTCGTGCTGTTCCTGCGGGCTTGCGGGTCCAAGAGTGCACAGGTCCGCTGCGCCACGTCGCGGCATCGTAGGCACACAGTCGGTGGAAATCAAACGCTTCAAGCTCCAGGACGCGAGATACACGTGATACGTCGCACGAGACCGCCGGTTGGACCGAGGCACGTCCGTCTCGTTGGGGTTGCCTGTGCGTTACTGTTAGCGATGCTCAGTGGATGCACGAGCATCCACCGGTATCGTGCGCAACGGCAGGTCACGTACGGCGATGTATTGATCGAAACGGAAGACCTGGAAGGTGCGCTCAAAGCGTTCCAGGAGGCTGCGCGGCTCGACCCGCAGATGGCCATCGCCCATTCACGCATGGGGCTTATCTATCGTCGTCTGGGCGACTACGATCGCGCGATCGCGTCGCTCGCCGACGCCCTACGTCGAGATTCTTCTTCTTTCGCAGACACGTTCGACATCGCTCAGCTTTACCACTTCACCGAACGAATCCGCGACGCCATTCAGGCGTATCTGCACGCGGTTGAGCTTCGACCGCAAGATTTCGACGCACAGCTCAATCTCGGCGTTTGCTTTCAGCAAGCGGGGGATTTTGGCCAAGCGGTCGAGCGGTTTCGAGTGGCGATCGAAATCCAAAGCGATCGCCCACACGCGTACGTTAACCTCGGCGTTGCCCTCGACGCGCAGAACAAACATTACGAAGCCATTCGCGCCTACCGCGAAGCGCTCGAACGAGACACCCATCAACCGCTGGTCCTGGTCAACCTCGCCCGAACCTACCTGAACCAGGACCGATTCAAGATGGCGCGGGGGGCGCTGAAAAGAGCGATTGAGATGGATCCCGAGTTCGCTGCGGCGCACGAGGCGCTCGGGTACTGCTCGTTTCGAACACGGGACTTTGAAGCCGCCGAGCGTGCCTATTCGCAGGCGCTAACTTTGGAGTGGCGATTGCCCCGAGCCCATGCCGGACTCGGCTCCATCCACATGATCCGCTATCTCAAAGACAAGACGAACACCGATCCGCGGGATCAAGCGCTGGAGCATTGGCATCAATCGCTCGAGCTGAACCCCGGTCAGGCCCGAGTCCGGAAGCTCATCGCTCGGTACAGACCGCGCCGAGGGGATGCCGCAACCGCACTGCTAACCCCGTAGCACGTTGACCAAGCAAGGCCGTTCCCTAATTGGAATTCCGGGGGCGCCGGCCTTCGACTCACCTCGAACGTGGAGAGTTCGCGCGGACTCAAGCCCGCGGCTCGGAACAGAGAAACGTGAAATGTTCTAAAACTCGACGGTGGTGTCATGCTCTGCGACGTCTGACGATGTCATGCTCTGCGACTGCGGACGGTGTCACCCCTGACGCGAGATCAGTCGGCCGTCTCTGTACACCCGGACGACCTCGATGTGGTGACTTCCGTCGACGCCGGGCTGATAACGATGTTGCGGGTCGGCGGACGATTCGCCCGACGGACTCGACGTTGATGTAAGTGCTGCGTGCGTAAGGAGTGCGTCGGCTCGGCGACGACATCGCACGGAATCGCGAATGACGATGCCGTCGCTCTCGAAGGTAATGTCGCGCTCGAACAGATCGCGTAGCGCGTTACTGGATCCGCCGGATCTCGCGGTAGCGCCGTCAACCGCAGCCGAGCGGCGACCGCGCAGCCATCGCCGGATGCGCTTCCGCAAACCCACGCGCCCTCGAACCGCGCGACGCAGGACGCCATGGCAACGCAGCGAAGATGGCGTCACGTCGCCTTGCGTGCGCGCGTCCTGTCGGTTGCTTGTAAAGCTCGATTTCCCATGAACAACCGAGACCCCCGCATCGTCGAGCCTCCCCCGGTTACCGTCCCAGATGACGCACACAGCACCACCCCGACGTATGCTCGCCGCGGCGAAGTAAGAATCGTTGCGATAAACAACCAACCCGGCACTGGGGAAAAATCGGTACGCTTCAGCGATCGCGTCGGGAGCGGCATGGTGGGGAAGCGTAGCGGGTGCGTTGACCGCAGCCTGCGCGATTCTCGAACCGAGCAACGAGCATAGATCGTCGTCCCAACATAACAAACGTGCTGGATCCAACCGCTCACAGTTTCTTCGACTCGCGGCGGCAAGCCAGGCTGCATCGTCATTGGACGCCGCAAGAAGTTCCAGCCCCGCGGGACTCATAAACGCGGTGCCACATGAGCCGTACGTTCCGCCCGCTGTGTCATCCGGATGCACGAAATGTGTGAGAAACTTCGTCGCGCGCGCCAGTGGACCGCGCAGTTCGTCCCAGCCGCTCTGACGGTAGACCCGGGCGAGCGCATCGATCGTCAGGGCGAGCCGCCCAATGTCGGCCCCGCCTGATTCAGGAAACCAGCCCTCGTCGTCCTGCCGGACGAGCAAGCGTGCCAAGCGCTCGCGCGCGATCGATACGAGGCTGCGATCGCGCACCAACAGGGCACCATCCGACAGGGCGCCGACCACAGCCGCCTCCGCCCACGGCGTCATAGCCGACCGACGTGCGATCCAATGCAGATGGTTGGCAAGGTCATTCAGCAGCGCGCTGGTCTGAAATCCGCGCGTCTCGCTTAACAAGTGTACAACGTCGCCGGCGATCACCGCTGTCAGCGGGCTTCCCCGAAGGGCAGCCGTAACCGGACATCCATCCCCCCGCATCGACAACTGCCAGCGTACCAAAGCGCTGCGAACGGACTCCTTCAATCGTGCCCCTTCGGATCGCGGCGGATCGTGATCGAGAACCAACCCGACACCAAGTGCGGCCGCTTGCTGTCGCAATAGCACCGCCGGCCCGTTACGCGGAACAGAGCAGGGCCCGCCGAGTCCCCCGAGAACCGACCGTCCGCCAAGGATTCGCATCCAGCGCGGGAGCAGCGACTGAGCGACCCGGTGATAGACTTGCCCGTGCGGTATGGTGACGTCAACGCTCGGGCGAGCGTAAGACGCAGTGAGCGTATCCATAACCGCGCCGGTATTCACGTCGGTGCCGCTCAGAACGGCGGTCGCTGGATGGTCTGTTGTCGGCGTCATGCGGTCTCGCAAATCCGTTGCAGGCGTCGGCACGCGCTGCCGCGACACGTCCGCACGACCGCACCGTGGTCATTGGCGTCCGTGCCAGGCGTTCCACTGCATGGGTTATCGAACTGTGTGTCAGGCGATGTGAGTTGAATCCGACGTGTAAAGCGGCGGAACGGGATCAATTCCGCCCCGCGCGAAGGGATGACACCGGCAAAGGCGCCGCACGCTGAGCATCGAACCACGGCACAGACCGTGGGTGGACAGAGCTTCGGCGGCGTACTCGCTACACGAAGGCGCGTAGTTGCAGCAGCCGATCAAATGGGGACGAATCACGAATTGATAGGCGCGGATGGCAAACACCACCGCCCAAACGGAACGTCGGGCAACGTAACCCCATGCGCGGCCGATCCCGTCCAGAAAACTCGCCTTCATCGTAGCATCCTCCACTTCGCCCGTGGCCGTCGAAACCAGCGGGAGGCGGACGGACGCCGCCTCGGTGGCTGAAAACGGCTTGGCTAGTGGTGGAGCCGGCTTGTACTCGTCGAGGACGATGCGCAACGTCAGTTTCTCGGACTCGCGGCTTTCCGGCTCCAGACTTACCGAATAATCCCAGAATCGTGCCGATCGGCGCAGCTTGGCCTTAACGTCGGGCACCAAGCCGGGCGTAAAAGGCGTTGGGGATCGCAGCTTCAGATAGTCGAGAACGTCCTTCGTTGAATCTCGCTTGGCGCCAACGATGATGATTCGGTCGATTACCGCCTTCGGACCCAGTTTCACCACGTCGACCATCAACTCGGCCTGCTGTTTTTCAGGCTTGAGCCGCGTCTTGACCTTGGCGCGGGCAAAGTAATACCCTCGCTCCTTCAAGGCCGCCGCCACATAGAGCGACCAGCGGACTTTCGCGGCACTATACATACTAGCCGGGCGACCTGACTCCCAGAGCGGCTTGCTGTCTGCCTTGTTCTCGTCTTTGGCATCTTCTGAATCTGCCGAGTCCTTCCCAAAGCCTGGCGGCTGCGGCTGGGTAAGCCGGCGCACGATGTGTTGGACGAGCGGATCGGAAACGCCCGATACATGAACTGGACCCGCCCGATAACGAACGCCTTCGCGTAGGTCAACGATCATCCGATCAGCGTTGTTACTGAGTCTCGCCTTGACCTGAACCTCGGCAAATCCGGCTGCCAGGTATCCTTCGCGAATCTTCTCTGACAGCGCCTCGATGTAGTCGGCCATCGGCACGGATGGATGCGAGGCGATCAGGAATGGGATATTTTCGTTCAGCGCTTGGCGCAGCGTCGCGACTTTGAAGGAACGGTTCCCTTGAAAGTCGATACGATTGACGTTACCGAGTCTTCCCACGCGTTGTGGAGGTTCTGCGGAGGCAGACACTGCGATGGTCGTCAATATCACCAGTAGGGTGACAAGGATTCGCATGGCAAGTTCCTTTTGGGTTTTACGTGATAGGACGCAGTTCGCACG
>JADFRO010000049.1 GCA_022561255.1 Planctomycetota bacterium
CACGACTCTCCCGACGACCGAGGTCCATTGATCTCATCGATCATCTGGCCGAGGCGAACGCCGTTGTCGCCGAAGCGAAGCGTAATGCGGCGCGCATCGTCGCCGAGGCCGAGCAGCACGTCGAACGCATGGTCCCGCAAGTGCGCACGGAGACGTACAAACTGGCTTACGAGAAAGGCTACGAGGAGGGGTGCCGCGAGGGACGTGAGGCGGGGACGACGGAGGGGCATAAGGAAGCGCTGGAAACCGCATTGGCGAAGTTTGACGAACAACACGCGACGATCGTTAAAGATATGGAACGCGTGATCAGTGAGGTGAACGCGAACAGTGAGCGCTTACAGATCGCGGCGCGGCGGGACGTTTTGGACTTTTCCGTTCGATTGGCGACGAAGCTCACGTTTGAGATCGGGTCGCTACACCGCGACGCCGCGATCGCCAACCTCAACCGCGCGCTCGACCTGGTACACGCGAAAACCGGCCTGACGGTGTACGTCCATCCCAGCGACCTGGAGGCCATGACGCGGTTTTCCGGGTCTGTCTTGAAGCACGTCGACGGGGCGGCTGGGATAGAGTTTGTGGCTGACGACTCCGTTTCGCCAGGCGGCTGCGTCGTCAAGTCGGAACGAACCGAGGTCGACGCGACGCTTGATACACAGATCGATGAGATTGTGTCGCTGCTGTTGGGTAAAAAGACACAGACGTCGCAACAGGAGTCCGGCGCTGACGAGGGGTCGTGCGATGGTTGATCTGTTTAGCGACCACCGGGCAGTGCTCGACGAAGCCCAGACGTGCCGCGTCTGCGGTCAGGTTGTCGAGGTTTCCGGTCTGACGATCGTGGCTGACGGACTGACGTTGTCGGTTGGATCGTTGTGTCAGATTCAGCGCCGCACGGGCGCACCGATCGCGGCGCAGGTTGTCGGCGTCAAAGGGGATCGTGTCGTCTTGATGACGCTGCACGATCCCGTGGGCGTTACGGTTCGCGATCGCGTGACGAGCAGTGTGGGACTCCAGTACGTCCCCGTGGGCAGGCGGATGCTCGGCTGCGTACTCGACGCGCTTGGATCCCCGATCGGCGAGAAGGTTGACTATCCGGTGGAGGCCCACTACCCGGTGTTCCGCGAAGCTCCGCCGGCGCTGACGCGCAAGGCGATTGATCGTCCACTGGCGACGGGCATTCGCGTTCTTGACGCGATGCACACGCTCGGTGGCGGGCAGCGGCTGGGTATATTCGCTGGAACCGGCGTGGGTAAGAGCGTGCTGATGGGCATGATAGCTCGCTCAACCGACGCCGACGTGACGGTCGTAGCGTTGGTCGGCGAGCGAGGGCGAGAGGTCGGAGATTTCATCCGCAAAGATCTCGGAGAAGAGGGACTTAAGAAATGCGTACTCGTGGTGAGCACATCGGATCAGTCGCCTGTGCTTCGCGTACGGGCGGGGTTCGTCGCAACGGCTGTGGCTGAGTACTTTCGCGATCTCGGTAAAGAAGTGCTGTTGCTCATGGATTCGACGACACGAATGGCGATGGCTCAACGTCAGATCGGGCTCTCCGCCGGTGAGCCGCCGACAACCAAGGGGTATCCGCCGAGCGTGTTCGGGCTGCTGCCCAAGCTTTTGGAGCGAAGCGGCCGCAGCGATCGCGGCAGCATCACAGGCTTGTACACCGTGCTTGTCGAAGGCGATGACCTGGCGGACCCCATTGCGGATGCGATTCGCGGTGTGCTCGACGGGCACGTGTGGTTGGCACGCGACCTTGCGAACCGAGGACACTATCCAGCCGTTTCCGTCTTGGAGAGCATCAGTCGAGTCATGGTGGACGTCGTGGATGAGGAACATCGCGCCGCGGCGGTCGAGGTTCGCCGTGTGCTCGCCGTTTGGAATGATATTGAGGACTTGGTGAACGTGGGCGCGTATGCGACCGGTGCGAATGTTGAGTTCGATGTAGCCGTCAAGACCAAACCGGCGATCGACGCGTTTTTCCAGCAGCCGATCGACGAACGAGCGGACTTCGACGAGACGCGGAAGGGTTTACTCGAACTCGCAGCCGGGATCAGGCAGATACGAGGGAAGCTGGAATCCAACATGGCTTCTGGTGCGGCGAAGATGGCGTCGTAGGTGTGGTGACGTTGGTAAGGACATGGGCCTAGCGGCGCGCATGATCGCGGCGCAAGCCGTGTGAACCGAAAATGGCGAAGCGGTTTCGATTCAGTTTGGAAGTTGTTCGCAAGTTGCGGCAGCAGTCGCAAGACGTCCAGCGTCGCCGCGTCGCCGACTCCATTCGCGCTGCGCGCCGGGTGGAGGTGCGAATCGATCAGCTTACACAGACGCTTCGAAACACCGTCGACCAGAAGCGTGATGAGCAACGACTGAATCAGCCTGACGTCGCAGAGCTCCGTACGAACCAGTTTTATCAAAGTTGGCTGCACCGCAAGATCGTCGAATCCTACGACGAACTATCGGAGCGAAATCGGGAGCTTAAGGTCGAGCGGACCAAGCTCGGTGAGGCGTCCGCAGAACTTAAGGCGATCGAAAAACTGCGCGAGAAGCGTTGGCAACGACACCAGCAGGCCGTTCGACGCGAGGAGCAGGCTGCTACAGATGAGGTGGCGGTTCGGATGTTTCTTCGGCCGAGAGGAAACGGCGCTGACTCGGTGACCGTCTGCGGGGCGGAGGCTTGGGCGTGATGGCGGAGGGCGGAATCGTCAAGCGAGCGTACGACGCAGTGGCCCTCTTTGCGCTGCTCAACATCGTCGCGGTTGGCGGTTTTGTAGCCTACCTCACGACGTCCGGCATTGTCGACGGCGAGAAGCTACGCGAGATGATCGGACTACTGCGCGCCGACGGGGACGAGGACCAGGACGCCGAGGGCGAGGAAGGCGCAACCGCCGACACGGCGGCCACGGTTGTCGCTGCCCGGAAAGACGTGAACAACGCGGACCAGCAGGCACAGATAGATGTGGAGATTCTCCATCGCGAGGCAGAACGCATCAAGGTGGAGCTCGAGCAGCGACTCGCGCTAAGTAACAGCATTCTTCTGAAGGTGCGAAACGAGCGCGAGGCGTTCAAGGCGGAGCGCGAAGCGGCGGCTGACCAGACGGCGCAGGAGAAAGCCGCTCGTCGCGACGTCGGATTTGAAAAGCAGGTGGCGATCTTTTCGTCGCTATCGCCCAAGATCGCCGTGCAACATCTGCTCGGGCTCAACGATCCGAGCGAGGCGGCGAGAATGTTGATGTCGCTGGAGACGGACAAGGCGAAGAAAATCGTCGAAGCAGCTAAGCGCGGCGACGACTTGGCTCAGATGCGGATCATTCTGAAGCGCATGCGCAGCGTGGGCCTGGGCGGTTAAACCGGATGGCAACGGCGGATAAACGGCCGTCGCCAGGGATTATGGCGTAACTGATGCAAACATTGACGTTAACAGAGCAGACTCCGGCTTCGGTTCGACGACTGGCTGCGCCGAACACGGGCGCAGCTTCGCAACGAGATAGCGAAGATGCGGCTCTCAGCGGCAGCGATCTTGGTGCGGCGTTTGAAGTTCTGCTCGACACGGCTCGCTCGGCGTTTGCCTTGCAAGGCGAGGCGTCCGCCTTGGTGTCGCCGTCGCAGATGTTCGAGGCGCCGGTCGCGGATGCTCACGAGCGCCAACAGTCATCCATGCGGGAACAGTACCGCGAGGGTGCCGGTAACAACACGTATGCACAACGCCACGACGCCGCGAGTATTCAGGCTCGTCGTACATCGCTAGCGGAATTTGGATCGAATATTGATCGTGTAAGTCAACGAGAGTCCGTAGCCGAGTCTCGCGGGGCCAAAGGGTCGGGCGCCGCCGGGCAGGTGTCCCGCGATCGGTCAGACCGCGTCGGCGCCGGTAGTGACGCGTCGCGGGTGATTGAGGTGAAGTTCGAGGTGACCGCGTCGCGCGGTTCCGCACCGGACGTGGCCTCGTCGAAAAATCCCGCAGCCAACCAGGTGTTTCCGATGGAACCGTCGGCGGCGCAGGCGGCCGGTGCTGCACAGGGAGCGTCGCTCGCGTCGGTGCAATCGCGCGGAGCCGCCAATTCAAGCACCGCTGGGCAGATCGCGCAATTGCTCGCGACCGGCCGGGCTGGAGAGGCGGACAGTCCGCGGGCGGTTGTCTCGCAGTCGTCGACCGGTGACGCGCGACTCTCGACGTCGTCTCGTCGGCCCGCTGCTGAGAATCTGACTCAGCCGAAGGATTCCCCGACCGAATCGCGCGCTACGCGCGAGAGTGCTGACTCCGCAGCGCGGACACCGTTTGACAAACTCGTCAGTTCCATGCGACTGCGATTGGGTGCGAGGAACTCATGGGTACGTCTCCGGCTGGAACCGCCCGAGTTGGGTCGCATTCGAGTCGACGTGCGCATGGCCGGCACGGAGATTCGCGTGAAGGTTCAGGCGGAGACGGAGCTTGCGCGTCAGATGCTTACGGATCGCGTTGGACGGCTGAAGGCGTCGCTACAGCAGCATGGTATTCACGTGGAGCGTTTCGAGGTTGTGACGAATCTCGCCGGCGAAACGGTCGATGGTGCACCCGTCGATCAAGGGTCGCCCCACGGGCACGATGCCCGTGGCGATCAGACGTGGTCCGGTATGCCGACGACTCCGCGAACGAAAGAACAGGACGTTGGTCTTGACGAGCCCGGCTTGACCGCCGCATCGGATGGCGGTCTCGCTGAGCAGGCAGTTGCGCAGGATGCGCGGCTGGATATTAGGATTTGACCCGCCGCGCGTCCCGTTACGGGGTGCGTGCGGCGTGTCGGCCTAGCGGTGCGAGTGGAGCGAGCGCTGACTTGGCGAGACAACACGGAGGTTTGACGTGGAACTGATCAACCCGATTTCCACCAGTCTTGCAACGAACCCGCCGCCCTCATCGGCGGCGAACAGCGCCGTCACCGGTTTGGATAGCCAGGATTTTTTCAAGCTGCTGATTACGCAACTGACGAATCAGGATCCGTTCGAGCCCACGGGAAACGACGAGTTGCTCCGGCAGATATCGTCGATTCGTGAGATCGAGCTATCCACGACGTTGACGGACTCGCTGCGATCACTGACCGGCCAGCAGCGTTTCACTTCCGTGTCGACGCTCATCGGTCAGTTTGTGACGGGCATTCCGGGCGCCGACGGCGTTGTGGATAGCGGGTTGGTCATCGGCATTCGCTTCCGTGAGACCGGCCAACCGATGCTGCAACTCGCCAACGGTATTGAGATGTCGCTTGAACAGGTGAGTACGATTCAGTCGCCGGTCACAGCCGCCCAAGCGCTCATCGGGAGAAACGTCGTCGGTATTGACCAGCGTGACCCCAAGGATCCTGACATTGTGGACGGTTTGGTCACAGGTGTCGCGGTGGATGAAATGGGTGAAACGATGCTCGAGCTGGATACGGGTGAGGACTTGCGCCTGCGCGATCTTGTGGATGTGTCGTGATGGGCAAGTCGTACGCACCGGTGTAAGGAACACGACCTCACTCTAACCAGAAGGATCAACTGCGATGTCACTAACAGGCGCAATGCTTACCGGGTTCACGGGAATCAGTGCGAACAGCATGGGTATTGCTACCGTGGGAAACAACCTGGCCAACATCAACACGACGGCGTTTAAGGGGCAAAGAACGCTCTTCGAGACGCTTCTTTATCAAACCGTCAACGAGGGAGAGGCACCCAGCGGTACGAGCGGCGGCACGCTGCCTCGACAGAGCGGAACCGGAACTCAGGTCTCGTCGATTCAACGCGATTTCCGGCAGGGTTCTTTCGAGAGCACCGGATTCCAAAGTGACCTCGCCATCGACGGCGAAGGCTTCTTTATTCTGGACGGACCCGCAGGGCAACAGCTTTACACGCGAGACGGCTCCTTTCATCTCGACGAGACACAGACACTTGTTTCCGCCAATGGTACAGCCGTCCAGGTTTTTCCCGGTGACGGCGCGGGCGGCGTCCAGATCGGATCGCTGTCGAACCTCGTCATTCCCCTGGGCACGGCGAACGAGGCCGTCGCGACCACACAGGTGTTTCTTGATGGCAGACTCGACGCTGCAACCGGGGTTGCGGCTGCCGGGGCGGTGCTGACTTCTCAAGCGTTGATGACCGCCGGAGGAGCACCCGCGACGGCGTCGACCGCACTGACGAGCCTGGTCGACGCGAATGCGCTGCCGCTGTTCGCTACCGGTGACGAACTTTCGATTAACGCGAGCAAGGGCGGCGTCGCCGTAAGTGAGTCGACGTTTATCGTCGGCACGACCGGGACGACCGTCGGCGATCTCGCCCAACATCTGGAGGCGGTGTTGGGGATCGACACGTCGGCGGCGAGCGCGGGATCACCGGGCGTAACGATCGCTCAAGGTCCGCAGCCTCCCGCGGGAACGCTCGTGATCGAATCGAACGCGGGTGTCATCAACGCCGTCACGCTCGACAACGCGTCGATTATTAATCGTAGCGGTATCGTGGATAGTCCCTTCGACTTCACGACGATCACACCCGCGCTCGGCGGAGGCGTGACGACGACGTTTGCTATTTACGACTCGCTGGGGAATCAGGTTGACGTACGGTTGCGCGCTTCCCTTGAGTCCAAGAGTGAGGACGGAACGGTCTGGCGGTTTTATGCGGAGTCAACGGCGGACACGGACCTATCGCCGGCGCTGGGTACGGGCACGATCAGCTTTGATTCAAACGGGCAGTTCGTGGCTGCGACGGGTACGGACATCGCGATCGATCGGGATGGAATCGGCGCGACGATACGGCTCGCCTTTACGGTGGACTTCAGCGGATTGACCGGATTGGCCGGCAGCAACGGGACGTCCGAGTTGATCATGGACAGCCAAAACGGAGCACGCGCCGGCGTACTCACGAACTACTCAATCGACCTCGACGGGACGGTTACAGCCGTCTACTCGAATCAGCAGGAGGAAGTTCTGGCTCAGATTGCGTTGGCGACGTTCATCAACGACGAGGGTCTCGTCGCCGGAAGCGACAATACCTACGTCCCCGGACCGAATTCGGGCGGGCCGGTAATAACGGCTCCCCAAACGCTCACAGCCGGTCGGGTGATCGCCGGTGCCCTCGAGCAGAGCAACGTCGACATTGCCCGGGAGTTCGTCAACCTCATTACGATGTCGACCGGAATCTCGGCGGCGAGCCGCGTGGTTCGTGTCGCCGACGACCTTCTGCAGGAGTTGCTGCTGCTGGCGCGGTAGGACGTAGCCGCGTCGCCCGGGCGTTGGCCGGCAGATCGACGGATGGATTGTGGAAAAGCGATGATAACGGTAACTCGTTTGGACAAGCGTGTGGTCGTGCTTAACGCCGACCTGATCAAGATGATCGAATCCACGCCGGACACGATCATCACACTGATCAACGGTGATATGGTTATCGTCCGAGAATCGGTGGACGACGTGGTCCGTCGGGCGATTGATTACGCGCGCCAGGTCCGCGGGTTTACCGTAACGTAGGGCCAATAGTTTGTGACACCGGTCGCTTAATGAGCGTGCCGAGCGTTGTCGATATCGATTAACGGGGTGCGGCCCGCGATACGTATCGTAGAACAAAGGCGGAGTAGGTATGGATCTTGGGACGGTTATCGGGCTTTTGGCGGGGATGGCGCTGATTCTGTCGGCTATCCTGCTCGCGTCCGACATACCTACGTTCATCGATTATCCGTCCATACTCGTTGTGGGAGGCGGTGCACTGTCGGCGTGCATGATCAGTTTTCCCCTTCAGCACCTGTTCGGCGTCGCGAAGGTTCTGAAGAACTGCTTTTTCACTAAGGCACGTGATCCGCGAGAGTTGATCGCGGACATGGTTCGGTTTGCCGAGGTCGCTCGCCGCGATGGAATTCTCGCGCTCGACAATCTGACAGAGGAGATTAGTGACCCGTTCGTCGTACAGGGGATTCAGATGGCCGTGGACGGGACGGATCCGGATCTCATCGAGACGATTATGACCAGTGATCTGGAGGCGGTCGAAGCCCGTCATGCTGAAGGTAAAGCGCTGTTCGACGCGCTCGGAAAGTACGCTCCGGCGTTCGGTATGATTGGAACGCTGATCGGCTTGGTGATCATGCTGAAGAACATGAGTGACCCTTCGACGATCGGACCGGCGATGGCGATCGCGCTGCTGACGACGTTGTACGGCGCGCTTGTCGCCAACCTCATCGCACTGCCGCTCGCTGATAAGCTGGGGCGCAGAAGCAAAGAGGAGCTGCTTCTCAAGACGATCGTCATCAAGGGCGTTATGGCGATCCAGTCGGGCGACAATCCGCGCATCGTCGAGCAGAAGCTCAAAACGTTCCTTCCGGGTCGGTTGCGAAAAAGCTCGGAAGGCGAAGCGGAGGCGGCCTAGCCGCCTCGGGGGAATCTTGTCGTGGCGAAGCGGCCGATCATCATACAACAGGGCGCGCCCGAATGGGTGCTGACTTACGGTGACATGATGTCACTGCTGCTTTGTTTCTTCATCGCGCTCGTCTCCATGAGCGAAATCAAGCAGGACCGTTTTCAGCAGGCGGTCGAGTCGTTGCAGAGGGCGTTCGGCGGATTCAAGGGTGGTATCGGAACGATGCCGATCGAGACGAACACGGCCAACACGATGATCCAGAAACTCATGGAGTTGGAGGTTCCCATCCTGACGGACAAGGCAGGTGATTCGGACGAGGAGGGGATTCACGGGCGGAAGTTTCGCGTTACCAATGTACGCGACGGGTTGCAGGTGGTCGTCGGTGGGCGTATCGCGTTTGGTCGGTTTGAGGCGGAGCTAAAACCCGAAGCGCGCGAGCTGATCGTCAAGACGGCTGAGCAGTTGCGCGGATACAACACACGAATCCTCGTCCGCGGACATACGACGCATGAGCCGCTGCCGGCGGATTCGATCTACGACGATAAGCGCGATCTCGCCTACGCTCGGGCGAGGGCGGTTTCCGACGCACTCGAGGCGAACGGCGTTCGAGCGATCCGCATCATTCCGATTGCGGTGGGCGACGCGGAGCCGTTTGTTCGACAGGCCTACACGGAGGAGCGACGCGCCCTGAACCGTCGCGTCGAGATTCTGGTTACGGAGAACCTGGTGAAAGACTACGCCGGCTCAGCGCCGGCGAATGACCAGAAGGGAACCTCTGATGGCGGATGAGAAAGCGGATGCGAAGCCCAAGGCTGAAGCAGCAAGCAAAAAGAGCAAGCTGCCGATTTTGATCATCGCGGCCCTGATGGGTGTCGAGGGCGTGGGTGTGTTCTTCGTCGCCAAGATGTTCGTGCTTGCCGACCCCGCGTCTGTGGAGGCGGTTGAAACCGAGGACGAATACGGCGATGAGCGGGTGGAGGACGCGCAGCCCACCGCCGAGGTCGAAATCACGGACTGCCGTCCCAGCAACAAGGTGACCGGTAAGCTGATTACGTTCCGACTTCGCGTATCAGCACTGGTAGCGGCGTCAGAGGCGGAGCACGCCGTAGAGTTGATACGGGCGAACAGTGCACGACTCACCGACCGCGTTAACTACGTCATCCGCAGTGCTGAACCGCAGCATCTCAACGAGCCCGGACTTGAAACCATCAAGCGCAGGCTGAAGAAGGAGCTCGATCGAATCCTCGGCGATGAGCAACTTATCAAGGAGGTTTTGATACCCGAACTGCTGCAGTCAGGACCCGGCGTTTGAGTGTCGCGGGCGTCGGCGATACTCCGATATAACCGAGTAACCCGGGTAACGACGCACGTGACATGGATGGACTGAACCGGTGACGGATACGCCACAAGACCCTCCCAACCAAGGAGCGTTCGACCAAGCTGACATCGATGCCCTGCTCGCCGGCGCATCGTCGGAAGACGCGCCGAAGGAGCCAGCCTCCGGCGGCGGCGGCGACGCCATCGGGCAGGATGACATAGACGCTCTGATGAACGCGGCCGAGGGTGGAGGTGAGTCTGCCGACATCCCTTCGCCTCCTACGGAGGGGGCAAAGGATCAGGTCCGCGACGACCGGGTGGACACGATGGGGCGACCGTTCGACGAGATGGCTGCCGCCATGCAGGCTGCCATTGAGGAAGACCAAGCAGCCGCTCCAGCCGCAAAACCACCGCCCGTCGCGCCGCCACCGTCGACATCTGCGGTGGACCTTCCCGATTTCGGCGACGCTCTTCCTCCCGACATCGACGCCAAGCGCGTGACCATGCTTAACGATGTCGATCTCGGTGTGAAAATCGAACTCGGGCGAACGAAAATGCTTATCGAGGATGTGCTCCGACTCGGCGACGGGAGCGTCGTCGAACTCGACAAGATTGCGGGTGATCCGGTCGATGTGTTCGCCAACGATCGCCTGATTGCCCGTGGAGAAGTGCTCGTGCTTAACGATACATTCTGCGTTCGAATCAACGAGGTCTTCTCGCACGATCCGCATCGGATAGCCCAATGACCAAGCGCGCCGATCCAGTGGAATCGTGCCGGAAGCGCGCGTCGGCGTTCGGCGCACTTGCTCGCCGCACGAGTGTGTTGGTGTTGGTTTGCGGGCCTACCGCCTTCTCGCAGCAAACCGGCGGCGACGCGTTAACAATGGTCGACAAGCGAACGATATCCAACCAGAGCGTTTCCATTCCCAGCGTCGAAGCTCCGTCCGCCCAGGCGGCATCGAAGCCTTCCGATCAGCCCGCCAAGGATACGGCTACGATTCCTGCGCCGCGGCTGATTGGGCGACGATCAACGAAACCGTCGCGGGACATTCTTCGCGGTGACACGGCCGGTCCGTGGTATCAAACCGGTTTGGGTAGCCTGGCGATTGTGCTCGCTCTGATTGGCGGTGTGTATTGGATCGCCCGTCGTTGGGGGCCTGCGCTTAGATCGACGGAGGTCGGCGGCATGCGTATCGTCGCGCGGGCGGGCCTATCTCAGCGGCAGAGCTTAGTCCTGGTTCAGGTCGGTCGGCGTCTTGTGGTCGTGGGCGTGTCGCCTGGACGTGTCGAGCGGGTTTGTGACATCAGCGATCCACAGGAGGTGGCAGAGCTGACCGGTCACAGGCAAGCCGGCAGACCGAACGACCGGGCGGGGTTCGACAAGATGCTGCATCGCGCGGAAGAAGAGTTCTCGCCCGCAGACGGAGAGGAATACGCTTCGAGCCCTGCGTCGACGGACCGCGCTGCTGGGACGGGCGCGGTGTCTGGTTTGCTCAAGAGGTTGCGAGGCTTGCAGCAGTCGAACTAACGAGGGCTCTGCGCTCTCGACGTGGCTGAAATCCGTGTGCCGATGGAGTGGCACACGTCGTTGATGGAGCATGGATGCTCGCTGATGGGTAGGTTTCTTGCCGTTTGCTTCTTGGTGATGTCGTTGTCCGCCGGTGGCGCCCGCGCGCAGACGGCGTCGGCGCCCTCGACGTTCGACAACGCACTCAACATACCGGACATCAGCAAGATTCTGCCCGCCGCCAGCGACGCCAAAGGCGTGGGTGCGAGTCTGCAGATACTCGTTCTACTCACCGTTCTGACGCTGATTCCTTCCATCCTCGTGATGATGACTTCGTTTCCGCGCATCATCATTGTGCTTGCACTGCTTCGCCAGGCGGTCGGCGCTCCGCAGTTACCACCGGGACAGGTTCTTCTGGCTCTTTCTCTGTTCGTCACCATGTTGGTCATGGCGCCGACCTGGCACAAGATTCAGGCTGACGCTGTAACTCCGTACTTTGAAAGTCGGATGGGGCAAGAGGAGGCGATGGACATCTCCAGTGCGCACATCAAGGAGTTCATGTACCGTCAGATCGAGCGGGCCGGCAACGACGAGGACGTCTATCTGTTTCTGGAGTACTCGCAGAATCGAGAAATCGCTCCGGGCGAGGAGGTGGACATGGTCAGCGTGCCACTGACCGTCATGATTCCCGCGTTCATGCTCAGCGAGCTGAAGACGGGGTTTATCATGGGGTTTCGCATCTATCTTCCGTTCTTGGTGATCGACATGGTGATCGCCACGATCCTGTTATCGATGGGCATGATGATGTTGCCTCCGGTTCTGATCTCGCTGCCGTTCAAGCTGATTTTGTTCGTACTCGCCGACGGTTGGCATCTCGTCGTCGAGAGCCTGCTGCAGAGTTTTGCTTAGTCGCGCCGGATCACCCCGCGCGGTCACCGTTAATGGGAGTTCATAATGGATCTGGAGTCGGCCATGGAATTGGGGCGCAACGCGTTTTGGATGGCGCTATCGGTTTCGGCTCCGATCCTTGTGATCGGCCTGGCGGTCGGACTGGCGATTGCGCTGTTTCAGGCGGTGACACAGTTGCAGGAGCAGGCGCTGACGTTTGTGCCCAAGATCGCGGCCATGGTCGTCGCCGCATCGATCTTTATCCCCTGGATCGCGG
>JADFRO010000372.1 GCA_022561255.1 Planctomycetota bacterium
TAAGACACGACGACCGTCCCGGCCGCCTGCCTACCTATTTTGCCTGTTTCAATCCGAAGGGTTCGACCACCGATAGTTCGTTCTACGAAATGATATCCCATACTCTAAATCCAACCGTCACATATCCAACACATCAACTGACTTAGCTAAACCCGATGTCTAGCTCATCTAATCCGACAACCAAACTTGCCGACACTCATTCGCAACGAGTGACGCTTGCACGATACGGCGCCGATGACAACGCACCCGCACCAGCGGTTCTTCCTCGTAGTATAGCCGCATGAACTCGAAGTCCGCCTCCCGGGTCCGCGCTGTTGGGAAGCTCAGCCCCCAGACACGTTGCAACCTATTTGCGCAGGCCCAGGCTTTGGATGAGATTCTGATAGCGGGACCGATTGGTCCGCGTGAGGTACTTCAACAAGCTCGCACGGCGACCGACCATCTGCAACAACCCCCGACGTGCTGCATGATCCTTCTTGTTGCTCTGCAGGTGCCCCGTCAATTCCTGAATACGCGTCGTGAGGATCGCAACCTGAACCTCAGGCGACCCCGTGTCCTTTTCGTGGGTGCGGAACCGGGAAACAACCTCTGTCTTCGCCTCAGCCGTTATTGTCATCGCCTCATACCATCTCAACCGACACATGCCCGCAGCGACGCGGGGAAATCATAACTCATTTGCCCGTAAGGGCTTACGTGCGGCTTGTCAGAGGGTCGCCGCGACCAGCCCCGCAATGTAACCGCAACGCCATCACAACGCAAGCCCGGTTTCCGCGGGAACGCCCGGCGGGGGCGGTGGTTGAAGTGTGGCCATTTCAGCCGACGCGGCCCACAGGATTCCGCCCCTACTACGGAAAAGCGCATGCACCGTCGGGAAAGACCTCGCCCTCGGGTTCCGATAACAAGAAAGACGGCGTGGCCGCGAACCCTGCCTCGAGGAGAAACAACGGATGATCCCGGTCGATCAGTTGAGCGACGTCGAACTGCTCGAAGTCCTGCAACGACTGGACAGACGTGGGATGCGCGTTCCGCTGGCCACAGCCACACGAGAGGTGGAGCGCTATCGCTGCACCGCCCGCGCGATCCCTCCGAATCTTTCGGGCACGGCCCGGTTACTCGATTTGGGCGCCGGGCGCCAGTGGTTGCCTTTCTACCAGTGTGTGCTCGGCTACCGCCACATTTCGATGAACACGTTGTATCCCGATTCGGCTGAACTGACCGGCGATTTACGCGTCGACGGCGTTTCTGATCTTGAAGTGGACGTCTCGGTGTTCGATGTAGAGCGTGACGTATTTCCGTTTGACGAGGCATCCTTCGATGTCGTCTGCTGCTTGCAACTCTTGGAGCACTTAGCCGTCGACCCGATGCACATGATGAGCGAAATCAATCGCGTCCTGAAACCGGGGGGCACGCTCGTTGTTACCACGCCCAACGTCGTTCGACACGCCAATCTGGTCGCGATGGCCCTCGGCGAACACCCCTACGGTTGGGCGCCCTACAACGGACACGACACCAACCGCCACAATCGGGAGTACACACCGGGGGAGGTTCGATCCTTGGCAGACGCAGCCGGCTTTGACGTCACGATCCTTTCGACTTTCGGTCGCCGGTCGCGAGGTTTCAAAAGAGATTTGCTTCAACGACTGGCAGCCACGCTTCTATCGCCCTTGCGTCGGTGTCCGCGTTCGCTGCGTAACGACTTCGTGCTTTGCGTCGGCGAGCGCGCCGGGCCGGTCCGATGTCGCCGTCCCGAGTGGCTCTACTTCGACATGAGCGATCAAATCCAAGTGCCGCAAACTCAATCGGCACCCGCAAAACAAGACGGACTGGTTGCAATAGCCTAGAGCAAATTTCTGTTCGGCGTACCGGGCTTGTGTGCCGCAGGGGAGCGCTGTTTCTCGCCCCACCATCAGCAAGGTCGGATTGGGGGAGGGAACCGCCTTCCCTGCCGCTCGAAGCTGGATTCTCCCCGATTCCTCGTTGCCACAGGGGGTCACAAGGGCATGATGCGCCATTTTTCGCTGTGCGATTCTACGCCTTGCGAGTATGATAATTGCATCTCACTTGGACTTGCGCATCGCCGCGTGTACCTCTGGAGGCAAGGCGTGAATTGTGTGAGGACCGACAGAACGAGCGCTCGCAGAGTGTTGTCATCCTCCATCCGAAGATGCGGGCTGATGGCCCTGGTACTAGGCCTCGGCGCCGCGCACGCGTCAGCGCAACTCGTGCAGAACCAGACGCTGACGGCCTCGGACGCCGCTGCAGGGAAAGCGCTTGGGATTTCCGTGTCCGTTAGCGGTGATACGACGGTGGTGGGAGCGATGCGGGACGCTTCGGGCAGCTTCGTGCCGGGGTTTATGATCTTCGCCGTGGGAGCGTGGTTCTTGATCATCGCCGGCGTCCTCATGCCCAAGACCAGCGTCAAAGACCGCGTCTGAGATCAACGCCTTGGCGAGGTCGCAAATCCAATTGGAAGATGGGATGGAGGTTATCCACCCTTCTGCCGTGCCCTTCGTCCCGCAGGCCACTCAGATACTGGGCCGCGCGGGAGAAAATAGGTCCCAGCCCCAGCCCTAATCCAGCCGGCGTATGTTGGCGAAGCGGAACAGGAACAGCAGGCTGATGGCCAGGGCGATGGCGCCGC
>JADFRO010000373.1 GCA_022561255.1 Planctomycetota bacterium
ACGGTCGACCTGCGCGAGACAACGAACAGGTCCGGTTCTGGTCACGTGACCAAACCCGTCGACGACGACCTGACCACCCCGTAATCGAGGCGGTCTATGGTCGCAGGGCACATTTTCTTCGCACCCTCGTGAACGACGTTGCCAACCCATCCGTTCTCGATGTCGGCTGTGGAAACGGTTCGATGACGCACCATTTGGCCAAAAACTTCGCTCGCGTATGTCCGGTCGACTTTAGCACGGCCATGCTTTGCGAGCTCGACGACCACGTTGGAATCTGTGCAGAGGCAAGCATGCTGCCGTTCGCTCCGCGATCATTCGACCTGGTGGTCGCGTCGCATCTTCTCCACCACATGCCGGCAGCGTCGCGTACGTCGGCGCTTCGCGAATTCGGTCGCATCGCGCGGCGCTGGGTCGTCGTTTACGAACCGAACCGCAACAACCCTCTTGTGTTCCTCGTCTCGCTGCTCAAGAAATCAGAACGCTTGAGTTTGAGATTCTCGCGCCGCTACGTGGAAGGCGCGTTTCGAGACGCGGGGCTCGACGTCGTCGACAGCCGGGTTGAGGGAATGATTCCGCCCAACAAGACGCCACTTGGCCTGCTAACCCTGGCCAAGGCGATCGATCGGCGTCCGGTCGATCGACTGGGATTCTACACTCGAACGGTCGCGTCCATTCATCAGTGGGCGGATTCCGATTCGTTGGCAACCACTCGATTCGCGGGCGCGAACACTACGCGCGGATTAACTTCATCGATGAAGGAACGAACGTGCTAACACTTCCAATTGTGCAAGATACAAGATCTGTTGAACCTCTCCGTACGTCCACGGATCGCCGCTGGCGCGTCCTGCTGATCAACCCGCCGCGCTTCGGAGAACTCATCGGAAAGAATCCGGCGATCGTCGAAAAACACCGCGGGTTCAACCCGCCACTGGGGATTCTTTCGCTCGCCGGCTATCTCGAAGAACACGCGTCGTTTTCTCTCGACCTTCTCGACGCGCAGCCCAAACGATACAGCTACGAGCAACTGGAAGTCCTCTTGCGCGATCGGACGGCCGACGTGGTGGGCATTACGGCGATGACGTTCACGCTGATCGACGTGTTCAAGACCGTTCGGTTGATTCGTAAGGTCATGCCCCAAGCCAAGATCATCTTGGGCGGACCGCACGTACACCTTTATCCCGACGAAACGATCCGGCATCCTGAGGTCGATTTTCTGCTTCAAGGCGAAGGGGAGATCGGGTTTCTGGAGCTGCTGAACAATCTCGACAACCCAGGCGCCTGGCCCCTGGTCAAAGGACTCGTCTACATCGACGCCAACGGCGAGATCGTCAACAACGGGATCGCCCCGAGCTGCGAGAACCTCGACGAACTCGGCATTCCCGCTCGCCATCTTCTGGACATACACGACTACACGTCGCTGCTCGGCCGAGACAATACGATCACAACGATGTTCACGTCGCGCGGATGCCCGTACCGTTGCACATTCTGCGATCGACCCTTCTCACCAGTGCTAAGCGGGTTTCGCTGGCGAACGGCGAAGCACGTGGCCGACGAGATGGAGCTTTGTGTCTCCCTGGGCATCCACGAGGCGTTCATCTACGACGACACATTCACCGTACGCCGCGATCGCGTATTTGAACTGTGCGATGAGATCGGACGCCGCAAGCTGAAGTTCCGCTGGGACGTTCGCGCACACGTCAATACGATGACGCCCGAGCTTCTCAAACGGATGAAGCAAGCCGGCTGCGACCGCATCCACTACGGCGTCGAATGCGGCAACGATCGCATGCTCAAGGTCATCAAGAAGAACATGACAATCGCAAAGGTCCGCGAGGTCATCGGACAGACGAAGAGCGCCAACATGGAAGTGCTCTGCTACTTCATCATCGGGCAGCAGACGGAGACCGCCGCCGACATCAGCGATACGATGAACCTCGCCCGCGAGCTGGATCCCAACTACGCCCACTTCACCGTCTTCTGCCCCTACCCAGGCACGGAAATCTATAACCAGGGCCTAAAGAGCGGAACGATCAAAGAGGACGTCTGGCGAAAGTTCTCGTTGAATCCCCACGACGGATTCGAGTTGCCGGTGTGGGAGGAAAACTTCACCCGCCAAGAGTTACGCGAAATGCTCGTGCATTGCTACAAGGCGTTTTACCTGCGCCCCCTCTACATCGCACGAAACCTCCTCCAACGTATCGTCACACTGATCATTGTGTCAATCGTGGCACATTCGTTCGTGCATCTGGCGCCAGGCGAGCCGAGCGAGGTCGATCCATCAAACCCGAGGATGAAGCCGGCCGATATCGCACTCATCCGTGCCGCATTTCACCTCGATGATCCGTTGCACCTTCAATATGTCTATTGGATGCGCGATCTGTTCACCGGGGAGCTGAAATCGTTCAAAGATAACCAACCAGTCCTCCCAAAGATTTGGCAGCGTTTTCTGAACTCACTTCCCTTGCTTATCTGTGCCACCCTCATCATATGGAGTCTCTCATTTCCCACCGGTATTTATGCGGCGATCAGGCGAGGGTCCGTGTACGACCGGACAACCACGTTCACCGCCTATGCGCTCATCTCAATTCCCGGATTCTTCTTGTCGTACATTATGATTTTGTGGGTGGTCAATA
>JADFRO010000374.1 GCA_022561255.1 Planctomycetota bacterium
GTTAGGAAGCGACGGCATGGCGACACAAGTTGTAGATACTCAGCTTAGCGATGCGTTGCGGACCGTGGCAGTGAACGGTTCCTATTCAGCGTCGCGCGCGCTGTCCAAGTGGCTTCGGCGGGGCGTTCGCTTGACCAGCGACGGATTTCGAAGCGTTCCCGTGGCGGAGGTTTCCTCCGTCGTGGGTGACCCGGACGATCCGATCGCCGCGATTCACCTGCCTCTCAAGGGTGATCTCGCTGGGCATATCTTGCTCACCTTTCCCGAGAGTGTGGCCTTGTCAATCGCTGACATCATCATGCAAGCGCCGGAGGGAACTTCTACACAATTTGGTGATCTTGAGCAGTCTTGTCTGCAAGAGACGGGCAACATCGTGGCGAGTGCATACGCCAACAGCCTCGCTAAGTGGCTTCACTTGAAGGTCGAGCCGGGCGTCCCGGTGTTCGTCCACGACATGGCGAGCTCGGTCATCGATCCACTCGTGGCGGAATTGCTGGGCTATCGCGATGAGATCTTCGTTTCCATGACGGACTTCCTGCTCGACAAGAAGAAGATGGAATGGGGACTGCTCCTCCTGCCGACCACTGCGGACTGGGAGCTCATGGAGAAGCGTTGCCATATGGATGACGTTCGGCAGAATGCGCTGAGGACGATCGCCGTTAACGGCGCGTTCAACGCGTCGCGTGCGATGTCGAAGTGGCTTAAACGTGGAGTAAAGATATCGACGGAGGGGTTCACGCAGGTTGCGTTGAGCGACGTGACCTCACAGTTCGATGACTCGGATCCGATTGTTGCGCTCCTCATGCCGCTTACGGGCTACGTGCGTGGCCATACGCTTCTGGCCATGCATACAAAGGACGCGCTACGGCTCGCCGATTTGCTCCTGGGACAGCCGCTCGGTACGTCCAGGGAGATCGGCGAGTTGGAGCGGTCGTGCCTGGAGGAAACGGGCAACATTATATCGAGCTCGTTTCTGAACGGTTGGGCGACGTGGCTTGATATGCCGATCAGTCCGGGTGCGCCGCAGTTCGTGCACGATCTTCCGGATGCGGTTGTCGACGGAGTCCTATCGGATCAGGCGCGTATGAGTGACGAGGTGTACTTGGCGCGGACGGACTTCATTGTGGACGACCAATGGCTTGAATGGGTGTTCCTACTCGTACCCGCACCCTCCGCCATTCGGTTGATCGAAACGGCTTGTCGATAAGGGAAAGCAGTATGCCTTCAGTTAAGACGTACGGCAAAGGACGAAAGCACGCGTCGAGTGACGTCGCGTCCGGGATGGTGCATTCGATCGGAATCGCGGGACTTCGCGTGGTCTCAGCCCCAGACCGCATTCGAACGGTGTTGGGATCGTGCATCGGCATCGCTTTATGCGACCGGGCGACGCGAATCGGAGCGATGGGGCACATTATCCTTCCAAGCTCGGCCGAGGGTAGTGGCGACCCGGGAAAGTTCGCCGATAGCGCGATAGACGTTCTTCTGGAACAGATGGCTGACGCGGGCGCTCAAAAGGAGCGAATTACCGCGAAGATCGTCGGCGGCGCTGCAATGTTCGGAAACGATATCATGGTAGGACTCGGTGCACGTAACGCCGACGCGGTTACAAAGCGGCTCGCATTTCACGGAATTCGCTTAGTCGCCTCGGCTGTCGGGGGCACCAAAGGCCGGAAAATGTTGCTGGATCCGGCGACGGGAGAAGTCAAAGTGGAGATCATCGGCGAAGCGCCGCAAGTCATCTAGGTGCGGGGCGAAGCCGACGCAGGAGAAAACCATGGGTACGAGAGTATTGGTTGTTGACGACGCAAAGTTCATGCGGCACATGATCAAGAACATCCTCGTCGGGATGGGCTGCGAGATTGTCGGTGAGGCGTGCGACGGTGAAGAGGCCTTCTCCATGTTTGAGGAGCTCAAGCCGGACGTCGTGACGTTGGACATCGTGATGCCAAAATCCAGCGGTATCGACGCGCTCAGGGCGATCCGCACGTCCGATCCCAGTGCAAAGGTTATAATGATCTCCGCGATTGATCAGCGCGAACCGCTGATGGAGGCGCTAAAGCTCGGCGCGGCGGATTATGTCGTCAAGCCTTTCGAGAAAGAGCGCGTCGAAGAGGCGATGCAGCGTGTCATGTCCGACTGAGCTGTAGGTGGTTCGAGGTGAATGCGGTGTTCGCATCCGAAGGGTTGCAGCCCCTCAAGCGCGTCACGGGCTCAACAACCCATCATCAAAAACTCGATTGCTTACGCGTTGACCGCGCCGATGGCTTGAATGGATCGAACGAGGGCGTCGGGAATCTCAGTAAGTGAGACGACGTGATCGACGCACCCCGTCGCGGCTGCGGCCTTGGGCATCCCGTAGACGATGCAGGACTCCTGGTCCTGTGCGAGTGTTTGAGCCTTCGCCTTCCTCAAGGCACGGATGCCGTCGGCACCGTCGCACCCCATGCCTGTCATTACGATTCCGACGGCGTCGGAGCCGAACGTCTTGGCCACACTCTCGAACAGGACGTCGACCGAGGGTCGAAATCCGCTAACCTTCGCGCCTTCATCGATTGCGGCTACGACCGTGTGTCCGCGCCTGCGTAGCCGCAGATGACCGCGTCCCGGAGCGAGGAGCAGC
>JADFRO010000050.1 GCA_022561255.1 Planctomycetota bacterium
GTACACCATGAACCCCGTTAGGGCATACGTGTACTGGTTCAGTAAGACGTACCTTGGCGGGCCACCAGTACGGCCTGTCCACGACCCGGCACGTATCACGTGTCACCGCATACAGCCCAGCTACTCTCACTGCTGGTGCCGGAGGTAATAGAATGCACCTACGACGTATACAGGGCAGACTTTGGCCATCGCAGGACTTGCGGTATGTGGGGTGGTATAGGGCCATCCACTACACCATTACCGGTGACGTTGTGAGGTACTGGATACCCCATATCACCCGGGAGTTGCCGTGGTAGATGACCCTAAAGGCTCACGAAAATGAGCCACTTGGTACTTGTGGCCTACACCACAACCCCCATACTGGATACCTCACCCACAGGAGGCCAACATGATCGTAGGCAGCAACTATTACGGGTTCACTCTCATCACCGACACCGAGACAGGTGAGGTAGCACCCTTCGGACCCAGTGGACACAAGCTGGCATATATGGGTTGGCTACCGAGTCGCAAAGCGGCCATCTACCAGATCAACTACCAGTACCGGGAGTACGTATCCCGGGTACCGATCATCGACAACGACCGACGCGGGATCCTGGTGAACCAAACCCGAACCCTTATGGTGGTTGACCTCGGTACTGCTGAGACGAAGATCCAGACAGCCGCCGATGCGCTCGACAGGCTGACTCGTGCTGGGCGATTCCTCTGGACGTTCACCACGTCGCTGGCTGCGCCGCCCAAGCGCCTTGACGGCATCATATCAGGTTTTTGCTCGAATAACAAAGCAACTCGCCCATGTCAGAAGTTGTCCAAGGGTCAGCGAACAACCCAGTCACAGGCAGGTTATCGGGTCAAAGGCGAGCCAAGATCAATCCGCAAAACTGAAGGCAAGACGCCTGATGGGTCGCCGGCACCGTAGCGATCAAGGTGGTCGGGACTTCTCCCTAAACGTTCTGCCGCAGCTCTGTTCAGGCTTACCCGTCGAATGACGTGTGACAGAGCAGAAGGCGACCGGGCGACTACGGACCAACCGGGACATCGGCGGGGTTCCCGGCGCTGCTTGGGGAGCCCAGCCACTGTCCGTCATCCGTCACGCGAAGCGTGCCCGTATCACGACGAAACTCGAGGATTGCACTGCGGTAGCTGGAGATTGCGCTGGCGAGGCCGTTCCTTGCGTCGAGCAGCGCCTCCTCGGCGTCGACAACGTCACGGTTACTGATTTGACCGAGGTCGAACTGGGCACGCGCTGCCTCTAGCCGCAGCTCGTTCTCTTCGACCTGTGTCTCCTGAATGGCGCGCAGTTTTTGCTGTACGGTGATTCGGCGTAGCGCACGTCGAACGTCGGCGCGCACGACATCCACCGTGCGATCATGATCGCGCTCCGCCCGGCGCGTCCGCACCAGCGAGGCCCGGTAGGCGTTGCGTTCCGTTTTCCGGTCGTCGATGCGCAACCCCAACGTGGCCCGCCACGTCGTACGCTCCAGGTTGTAGCGGGCGGAGTTGAGACGGTCCGGATCGGTATCGATCGTAATGCTTCCGTTGGCATCGAGATCCGGTAAGATGGCGTTGCGGGCGATGTGGACACCGCGTCGGGCGTCGTCGACCCGATCCGCACTGTTGAGTAGATCAAGGCGAAAGCTAAGCGCTACGTCGACCGCCTCGTCGGGTGACACCTCAGCCAGCAGATCGTCCAGGGCCCGCGCATCCTCGTCCAGATCCTGGTCCATCACATCGAGCAACGAATCCACGGGCATGCCCAGCGAAATCTTGAAACGGTCCAGTGCCGACTCATACCGCTCCTTGGCGCCGACCAGTGCCGACTCGGACCGACGCAAGCTCGACTTGGCCCGCGACACATCGAATATGGTCCGACTCTGCCCTACCCGACTGATGAAATCCTGCTTCACTACGTCGATACGTAGGCCGACGTAGCCTATGTAGGTGTTCTTGATCTGGGAGCGGCGCTGCTGAAGCGCAAAGTATTCACCGGCTACGTCGACCAGAAACGCGCGGCGGAACCGTTCGTAGGTCCGAACGGCGTAGATCAGCTCGCGCTCAGCTACGTATCGGGATTCATAGGCGACCCGCCCGGCACCTCGAAACAGGGGTATGTTGGCCTCCAGGATCACGTTACCCGACTCCCCCGATGTCGTATGGACACCCAGATCGCGCATCAAGCTGCTGACCACCCGAGCTGTAACCTCGCCGCCGTAGGGAAGCCGTTGCGTCAGCGCGAAATCGCTCACCGCCGTCATGGCCCGATCAAAATCGCGCACCTGACCGAAATCGGCGAACTCACCGCGGACGGAGGCGACAAACTGCGGCGTCCACAGGTGACGCTCCAACGTCAAGTCGAGGGCTGCGAGGTAGAGCGCCTCCTTGGCGTCCTGCAGCTCACGCGCATGGCGCGCGGCGTAGGAGAGCGCATCGCTCAAGCCAAGGATCGTCAACTCGTCGCGCTGCTGAGGCGTGAAGATGCTCTCGGAAAGCTCCGTTTCGTCGACGGCAGCGGACTCGGCGGTCGGTTGCCCATCCCCGGCCCAGTCAGCCTCAGGAGCGGGAGGCGACGCTTCCTGCGGAGGTGACTGCCCACCCGACTGCGGGGTGCGCTTCGCTCGGAACGCTTCGGGAAGCTCAGGCTCGACGGGCCTGGGGTTGAAACTGTACATGTCGCCCGAGCGCGGCACCTGCCCGGACTCCCGCCCAAGCCGCACGTCCGAGGTCGAACCCAGCGCAGCCTGCTGCCGTTCTGCGAGGATGCGATAGACTTCGCGGTCGGTTCGCTCGATCAACGTCGAGCGGCAGCCGATCAAGATCGCGCCCAACAGGAGCGGCGACACAAGCGATTGCGTGATTCTCGATACCATCCAACAAACTCGCTGCAAGGCTACACGGGCGGAACGCGCAGGAATACCACCAAGTCGAGTACGCCGTCAACGCATCTACCTATCTCGCCGACCTGTTTTGACAAATCGGCACAACCGCACGCTCGAAATGCCGCAAAGAAGTGTAACCGACGTGTCACGACCGGATGAGGGCGGCCATCGGCGCTGGGTCCGGACCATCATGGTTGGCGAAGGCCGGCGCCGGTAGAATGCTCAGCAGTGGAAACGCCGCTGAAAACTCGAACAGGCCACACCGTCTGGCGTATTGACCCGTCGTGGAGGGAGCGCGTGATCGGATCGGAAGCTCCGGACTGGTTTGAACTTGGGAAGGATCCCCGGGCGACTTGCGTCAAGTGTGGCTTCCAAAGACGAATGTGGCGTGTTGAGTTCGACGAGAAACTCATCTACGCCAAGGTCGCACGCTCCACGCGGGGCTTAGGTGCGTGGTTGTCCACTTACCTGGGGCTATCAGCCGGACAACGCGAGTGGCGGACCTCACGCCGAGCGGAATCACGCGGCGTCGCCGTCGCTCACTGCATCGCGATCGGCATCGACCGCAGCGCAGGGCGGAGAACGGCGCTGCTCTCGGAGGGAATCGAGAGAGCCGTGCCTCTGGCCGACGCGTGGAAGAATCGATGGACCCACGGCGGACGCCACGAGTCCAATGCTGTCATCGAGGCGGTCGCTCGTCTGTTCGTCCGCGCACACGAGTCCGGCTTCGTTCACCGCGACGGCCATCCCAACAACATCATTGTGCACCGAACCGCGTCGGGCGAGAAGGGGGCCACGTTCATCGACGTCGCTCTCGCATCGATCACCAAGGGCCCTGCACCTTACACAGCGATCGTGCGCTCGCTCGCACAGCTGGATCACGCGTTCACGCACCGGGCGACGCGTGCCCAGCGGCTACGCTTCCTGCGGCGGTACCTGGAGCTGCTGGGCGTCCCGAACTCGCGACGTGAGGAGCGGTGGCTGGAACACCGCATCGTACCCGCGATCGACGACGCCCGAAGCGTCCACGCAGCGCGCCTCGCTCGCCGGCGCGATCGTCGAATCTTTCGTGACGGTAAATACTTCGCAAGATTGTCGCTAAGCGGTGGATGGCAGGCACAAGTCGCGTTACGGCTAGGTCGGCGCCACGTTTTCCCGGAGACGCAGATTCCGGATCGTACGCAAAAGGATTGGTCGCAAATCCTTGAGCCGGCCCTTTCAGCCTGGCAGTACGACCGGGCGGCAACGATTGGAGCCGATTCGGAGCGTCTTAAGATCCGCATCGACATCCCCGGTGGGCTGTTGGCACGTCTCGCCTGGACCATGAACGGTTCTCCACTCCGTCGCCTCTTTGTTCGGTGTCACCGTCTCCGCCATCGCGATCTTGCCGCACCGCCGGCGCTGGGGTACCTACAGCACCGGACGGCTAGGGGACTGATCGACGCCGCCGGCCTCGTGTATGCCCACGACAACGCCACAAAGGTCTCCTCAGCCCGTCCGGTGCGGTAGTTCACGCTCTAACTTGACAGGAAAGTTGCTGGTTTCAACAATACTCAACGATGCGTGGGCATGTGGACTGCGCATCCGTGTAGGCCTGCCTTCGCGCCGGAGCGGTCCGTACGGCGTCCGCAGAGTTGGGTTAGCCCGGCCGGACAGCCTCCTACGCCGCGAAGCACCCTGTTAGACGTTCCGCACGCATGGACACCACGCCGGCGGGAACACGCTGGGCGCGATGGTTGGTGGTTTGAGCCCGCGCCGTCGAGTTACAAGCGAAGTGAAAGGTGGAGGTTGGATGATGTTGCAGCGTATGTTGAACCGTAGCGGTCGCTCGATGTTCCTAACGACCGCTGTGCTGCTGGCCGTGACCTGTCCAACCGCTTCCCTCGCGAGCGATGTCTCCTACGTGATGCCCGACGGGAAGAAGTTCCGGCTGACGCGATCGACAACCGAGTACGGCCTGCTGTTCCGCAGTGGAGAGGAAGCAACCGCATGCACCAAGCGGTTTGTCGCCCAGGGACTCGGCAGGGTCCAGCCGTTCGAGCTGCGACCCGAGACCCCGGTCAGACTCTTCAAGGTGCCGCAGGTTTCCGACGCGCTTCGAGCCGCGCTGCTGGCGGATCCTGCGCTACTGGACGCACGACCCATCTACCGGTTCGACGGCGAGCCGACCCCCGTGATTTCCAGCGGGACCATGGTGGTGAAGCTTCGCCCGGACCTGACGGATCAAGAGCGTAGAGCTCTCTGGCGTGAGTTTGACACCATCGAGGTGCGGGCGATGCGCGGACTGCACGATGTTTATGTCGTCGAGCCCGCGGGCGTAGATCAGGACGAAGTCGCGCGAGCGGAGCAACTCGCAGCCGACGACCGTACACTCTGGTCAACGCCGAACTTCAGGCGCGCCATGCGAACGCTTCAGAGCGCACCGTCCGACGAATTCTTCCATCTGCAATGGCACCTGAACAATACGGGTCAAACGGGCGGCACCGACGACGCCGACATCGACGCGCTCGAGGCTTGGTCCACCTCAACGGGCTCAGGCGTTTTGTTCGGCATGCTCGATGACTCGTGCGACGTGGACCACGAGGATCTCGCCGACAACTACATCGGAATAGGCCAGGACGTCGCGCTATCGTTTTTTGAGGAGGGATACGAGGATCCTCGCCCCAAGGTCTCCAACGACGCCCACGGAACGGCCGTCATGGGTCTGGCGGTTGCGACAGCCAACTCCGTCGGTGTGCGCGGCGTTTCGTACGACGCGAAATTCACCGCGACGCGCGGCCTGTTCCAGGTCGCAACCGAAGCCGCTGTCGCCAGCGCCTACACGTTCGCGCTCGAGCAGGGCGTAGACGTACACATCAACAGTTGGGGGTTCATCGGGAGGTTTTCAACGCCGCCGATTCTCGCGGACGCGATCGAAACGGCGTTCCGTGAGGGACGCGACCCGGACGGTCCGGGCGGAATCGCGCCGCGGGGAATGGTCATCGTCTTTGCCGCGGGGAACGGCGACGCTGAGAATGAGCTTGGGTTTAGTATATCGGGTCTCTCAGGTGTGATCGAAGTCGGAGCAACGACGTTCAACGATCTTCGCGCGGGCTTCAGCAACTTCGGCAACCAACTCAGCGTCATGGCACCCGGTGGCGGGGATCCGACCTTCGGCATCACGACCACCGACGTGGAAGACGGCGTTGACAATGTCGCCCAGGGGTACAACGAAGGTGGAATGGCCGTGGACCCGAACACGGGCCGCGACTTGGGCCTCGTCGACATCGATCTCGACGGCGGATACACGGGCTTTTTCGGTGGGACCTCGGCCGCGTGTCCCATCGTAGCCGGTGTCGCAGGATTGATTCTTTCCGCCAATCCGGAACTTACTGCCACAGACGTTCGCATCATCCTCGAACACACCACCGACAAGATCAATCCGGTCCAAGCGCAATACGGCGGGGTCACGAGTCGCAGCTTCAAGTATGGCTATGGCCGGGTAAACGCCAACAAGGCCGTGCTGGCGGCGGTCGACGCGGTGAGCAACGGCGGGCTCACCTGGCCCGGCACGCCCGCCGACCTGAACATCGACACGACTGTGCTCACGTGGACCGCCGGAGCGGAGACGGATGAGTTCATCGTCGTGCAACGCAACGACGTACTCGATTTCACTCCGCAGGAAGGAAGCTGCTATTCCGCGGACCAGGAGGGCTGCAGCGGCCAAACCATCGAAGCGCTTCCGGACGGCGCCGTCGTGTTGGACGTGGGCTGTGGGACCGACTGCGAAGCGGGTACGGATCAGAGCGTCGACTTCACCAGGCCCACCCTGGGCACGATGGTTCTGGCAGTCTATGGCCGAAACGCCACAACAGGCCGATACTCGTTCGGCGTTTCTGCCAAGGTGCAATCAACGCAGCCGCCGGCCGTGACCATCAGCGTCTCGCCGCTGGAGGGATTTTCTCCGCTCGTTGTGAACTTCGCGGGCAACGCCCTGAGCGAGCTAACCATTGATGAAAACGCGACGGAGTGGGACTTCGACATCGACGACGACATCACCGCCGACGCTATTACGCGTAACGCGCAGAACACGTACACGGTGGACGCGGGTGTGACGAAGATCTTCGTTGCACGCTTAACCATGCGCGACGACGAGGGCAACGCCGGATCGGCCCAGGTTGCCATTCGCGTCGACGGTCCCGCAAGGCCCGATTCCGGTGATGGGATCGGCACGAGCGACCTTAAGATCATCGCCGGCGTGCCCGGAACGTCGGGTTCGGACAGCGATACCGGTCCGTCTCCCTTCGAGGTAATCCTCAGTCTCGACACGGCCGGCCTTACCGGAACGTTTCAGTCGGTGGTGTGGGATCTGGGAGACGGGACACGAGCCACGAGTCTCGCCGTTCCCCACACTTACATCAACGAGTCCGACACCGATCTACGTTTGACGGTCGTCGCCACCATCACCACGGCGACATCGAGTGGCACGATCGTTTCATCCAGCGCACAGCGCGCCATCACGGTTCAGCCCGGCGTCGCGGTGGTCGATCCGGGCGAGCCCAATCTGCCGGGAACCAGTCCGATCGGTGACGGCGGACGGGCGACGGCGTGTGGGGTCATCAGCGCGATACCCTTGCTCTTCACGCTCTTCTCACTCATGTGGCTGCGCCGACGATCGGGTTAGCCGCGGAATATTATAGGATTGGACGTCATGCTGCCTAAGTCCAGCCGGCGGGTAGCCGCGGTCATCAAACTCGCCAACAGCATCGCTCGTGAATACGAGCAGGAGTACGTCGGCACCGAACACGTTCTGCTGGCGATCCAGCAGGAAGGAACGGGTGTGGGGGCGGCCGTTCTGTCCAAGCGGGGCATCAGTTCGGCGAAGCTCCGGGCTCAGATCGACCGCCTGATCAAAAAACAATTGGAAGAAACGTGGGTCTTCGGGCGACTTCCCGGAACGCCGCACTTCAAGGACGTCGTCGCAACCGCCATCGAGCAATGTCAAGAGCTCAAAGCCGCGGAGGTTTGTACGGAGCACCTGTTGCTCGCGCTGCTCACGGTGAAAGGCTGTGTCGCCTACAACGCGCTGAAAGCTGTGGGTCTTTCCCATGCCGATGCAAGAGACGACGTGCTCGAGCTGACCTCCGACGACAAGGCATCGTGACCCCACCGACGTTTCTGCCGACATGCCTACGAAATCCGTCACCCACCGGTGGGTAACAAAGCGAGGAGCGAAGCATGAAGAGCGAGTCCGGGGCGATCGAAACGCTCGCCATCCACGCCGGTGAGCCCAAACCGCGTATCGGCGGCGCCGTCGTCATGCCGATCTTTCAATCGAGTACGTACGAGTATTTGGGCGAAGCCGACTATCACGACGTTCGCTACATTCGCCTGAACAACAACCCCAACCAGATCGCCTTGTGCAAGAAGATCGCCGCCATCGAAAACACCGAGGCCGCCCTCGTCGCCGGCAGTGGGATGGCCGCCATCTCCGCGACGCTTATGACCGTACTCTCCAGCGGCGACCATTTCATCACCTTGGATTGTCTCTACAGCGGTACGCACGAACTCACCACCAAGATTCTACCGGGCTACGGCATTTCGCACTCCTTTGTCAACGGAAACGATCACGCTTCGTGGGAACGTGCGCTAAAGCCCAACACAAAAGCGATCTACGTCGAGACGCTGACCAACCCGCTGCTCCAGGTCGCGGACTTGGTGCGTATTGTCGAGTTCGCCCGAGCCAACAAACTCGTATCACTCATCGACAACACCTTCGCCAGCCCGATCAACTATCGACCGGCCGATCACGGCTTTGACATTGTGTTGGAAAGCTGCACGAAGTACCTCAACGGGCACGACGACCTTGTGGCTGGTGCGGTCGCGGGCGATGCGGAACGAATCCGCCCCATCAAGCACAAACTGGACATCCTCGGCGGCACGCTCGATCCGCACGCATGTTTTCTGCTGGATCGCGGGTTAAAGACGCTGGCCGTTCGCGTGCGGCATCAAAACGCGTCCGCGCTGCGAATCGCAACCTTTTTATCCGAGCACGCCGCCGTGAAGCACGTCAACTACCCCGGACTTCCAAGCCACAAGCAGCACGAACGGGCGGCTGAACTCTTCGCCGGTTTCGGTGGGATGATCAGCTTTGAAATCAAAGGGGGAGCCGAGTCGGCTGATCGTATGTTCGAGCGGTTGCGCATACCCGCGCTGGCCGTGAGTCTCGGCGGCGTCGAATCGCTAATCATTCGCCCAGCAGCCGCGATCCATCCGAACCTGTCAGCCGAGCAGCGCGATGCAAGCGGCATTTCCGATGGGCTGATTCGTTTATCGGTGGGACTCGAAGCCACCATCGACCTGATCGCCGACCTCGAGCAGGCGCTAGCGGGCTAGATCGGCGCACGAGAAGTGGCGTGAGAAACCGAGCCGCGACCGTGAGGGAGCGAGTTTTCCCCCGCCCTGCATCTGGGCACGGCCGAACGGAGTTGTTACTCCGCCATGCTTTCAAACAGCTTCGCGGCGGCCGCTTGGATTTCGGTTGGCGTCATGTCGCGCAAGCGAGTTGTGATCCCCCATTCGTGACCGAAAGGGTCTCGCACGCGGGCGAACCGCTCACCCCAAAACATGTCCTCCGGCTCCATGAGAACCGTCGCGCCGCTACCCTTCATTTGAGCCACCATCGCGTCGCAATCATCGACGTAGAGATGAATAGCCACCGTCGTACCCCCCAGTGACTTGGGACTCGGCGTGCCGCCGTGTTCGGGCAGCTCTTCGCTCAAGAAGAATTTCGCACCGCCGACTCGAAACTCGCAGTGCATCACCCGACCATCCGGCATGTTCAACAGAAGCGACGGCTCGGTTTCGAAGACGCGCGAATAAAACGCGACCGCCTCCTTGGCGTCGGTTACGCTGAGATAAGGGACGAATTCTTGTACTCCCATTGTGATCTCACTCTGATGAACAACCGCTTCGTTCGTTTCGTGGCCGAACGGTGCATCGAACCGCTCAGATTATCCTACACAACTCGGTGACTGCAAGCGAGAGAACGTGAGAGATGGCAATACCCCATCCTTCCGTAATTGCCCGTTGCTCCTTTGTGCTAAGTGGGCTTCTTGTGGAGTAGGGTGGGCTACTGCTGCGCTCCGTAGATGTAGTCCGCCCTACAGGCCTACGGAAGGAAGCCGGTGTAGTGATTGGCGAACTCGGCAAAGTCGAAGAGGTCGATGTCGCCGTCGAAGTCGAAGTCGGCGAAGCGGCAGCCGGGACCGGCGTTGTTCTCCGGTCCGCCGAAGAGGTCGGGCCCATCGTTGGTCATGCACTCGACGAAGAAGCGGTAGTCATCCGGCGCAACCTCGTCTACGGGCCCTTTGGGCCCTTTGCCGAAATCGCAGTCGTAATTCCCGCTGGCGTCCTCGGGGATGTCGCCGAAACGCACGTAGTCCCAGGCGATTTCCGCATCGAAGCCGTGCCACCTGCCACCCCAAGTCACGCTCGCATTCGGATCCGGATACGGCCCCTCCGGGACGCCGCTGTCCACGACCACCCCGTCGATGTACCAGACATACTCATCGGAATACACCTCTATCCGGTAGGTGTGCGGCTCGCCGACGGAGATGGGGACGATCACGCGCGGGATGGAGACGTCGCGCAACAGAACAGCGGCGGACTCGGTCATGACGACATGATAGAAAGTCCCTGCGTTCCCTCCGGCCACAACAACCGCCGTCACCTGCCACTCGTCGATGAGCCACTCGGGGTTGTCGGTCATCGCCCGCCATTCGACGAAGAAGCGGCCAACAAAGCGGGAGTTTCCGCCGATGTCCTTGCGGTAGAAATCTTGCCCGCTCTCTTGAAACGTCTGAATGAACCAGCCGTCCTCGAGTCTGCGCTCGGGCTTGCCGCCAACTATGCGCTCAAAGAACATAAAGTCTTCGGGAACGAAGGTTCCTTCGTAGCTATAGACGAAGGCGAGTGCCGGGACAGACAGGCTCAAGGCCAAGAGCATGGCTGTGAGTGGGCGCGAGCGCCACCGCCCGCCGACCCGGGTCGCAGTCCTCGCTCTTACTTTTGAACCAGAAAACCACCTGAACATGAGGCGTACCCCGTTGACAGCATGCCCACTACTCATTCTAGTCGAGTAGGGCGGGCTATTGCCCGCCGAAACCGACGACCGATCATACTCTCGGCAGTCGAACATCCCGATCGACGTTGCCCTCGGCCACGTAGCGTCCAGCCAAGCGCTTGCGGCGGGCAGAGCTGCGCTCCGCAGGAGTAGGCCGCCCTACATAACTCTCCCGGCTACCATGCGTAGGGCGGGCTCATGGCTTCATCTCGCGTTGCGGAGACTCGTTGGCAGCACCGTAGCTAAAGAACGCGCGCCGCCTGATGTCTGCTGCCACGGCCCACCATACTGTGTCGACCTCATGCCCAGAGGAGTACCAAACGCAGCGGCGCTCGAGCTCCGCGAGCTCAGCCTCGGGAAGCAAGTCGTTATCCCGGCATATCTTCGGCAACCCACCCGGAATGCTCACGCGTCCTCCGACTTCGCCAAGTCCGCGAACATAAGTGAGAAGAGCTGCACGAAGCTCTTCCCTGGCGACGCCTCTACGAAGAGCGTGCTGAAGCAACCAGCCGCGGTGGAAATCCGGGGTCGCAGATGCGAGCTGCGTTAGGATAGTCTCAGTGTCATGCTGAACGTGAATCTTTGCTACTTCGACCTCGTAATGACTGCGAACCCGCTCATGAAGCTCCGATTCTAGCACATGCTCCTCAAGCCAACGCCCGTACGTTAGGTCGCCCAACTTAGTGAGAGCAAGGTGCTGCCCGCTGAAATTCGTCGACCTCTTCCAGCGAGCCTGGGCTTGCTGACGAAGCTCCTTCCGGACCTCGTCATCTGCGACAAGCGGGAGTAGCTCCCCTGCGGCAGTTCCAGCGAAATAGCTTCCACTGTCAACGATTTCAAGAAAATATTTGCGGATCAGCTTATCGTCGCCAGCGAGATGAAAGAGCGCCCTGACGGATGGGCGGGGGAATTTTGAGTTTGCGGCAATACAGACCAACGTATCGAGAACGGTGGTCAATTCCTCGCCGTCCTCGACGCGCTGCAAGGACGAGCGAATGTAAACCATGGGGTTCTCGATTCCGCAGACCTCAAGCGCGTCGCCGGGCTTTGGACTCGCCGAGATGTGGGGAACAACGGCCGCGACCCAACTCAATGCTAGGATCACGGCTCTTGTCCTGCTCTGCATGGCGTGTCTCCCTGCTACAGTCAACCGCTGCATGGGAATCGCTCGAAAGGCCAAGTGAGGCCCCCCGATTTCCGCCGCGCCACTTATTAGGAGTAGCCCGACAG
>JADFRO010000051.1:0-2341 GCA_022561255.1 Planctomycetota bacterium
TGCATCGCGCGTTTCCAGGCCTAGCCGCCGGTCGTCTTCGTTACCCGTGCAGATCGTAAAGGTCAGCGGGTCGAAGATCAGATCGCCCGGACGGATGCCGTGGCGCTTGGTCACCAGATCGTAAATGCGTTTGGCGACTTCGACCTTGCGTTCGCAGGTCTTGGCCATCCCCTCTTCGTCGATGGTCAGGGCGATCAAGGCAGCACCGTAGCGCTTGGCCAGTTGACACACGAGGTCAAGGCGTTCCTCGCCATCCTCCAGGTTGATCGAGTTGATGATGCACTTGCCGCCGACGAGTTTCAACGACGCTTCGAGCACGGGAACTTCCGTGCTGTCGATCACGAGCGGAACGATAACGTCGGTGGCGAAGCGTTTGAGCAGCGCAGTCATATCCGCAACTTCGTCGCGCCCGACGTACGCGGCACACACATCAAGCAGGTGGCTTCCATGACGAACCTGCTCACGGGCCATCTGGACCATGCCGTCGAGATCACCCAAAGCCAGAAGTTCGCGGAACTTCTTCGAGCCGTTGGCGTTCGTGCGTTCGCCAATTGCCAGGCAGGCACTGTCCTGACGAATCGCAACGGATTGGTACAGGCTGGCGACCGAAGCCTCTGTTTCCGGGCGGCGTCGCTTGGGTGCTCGTCCAGCCACGGCGTCGACCACGGCGGCTAGGTGTGCCGGCGTCGTGCCGCAACATCCGCCGACGATGTTCACGCCGTCGACCTCGATGAACTCGATCAGCCAGCGGGCGAGTTCTTCCGGTGTGAGGGCGTAATACGGCTTGCCGTCGACGAGTTGGGGCAGACCGGCGTTGGGTTGAACGATTAGGAAGCGCGACGAGTGTTTGCTTAGGTAGCGAACGTGCTCGCTCATCTCCTGCGGTCCGGTCGCGCAGTTCAGTCCTATGGCGACGACTTGATCGTAGGCTTCGAGTGCGGTCAATGCGGCGGCGGTTTCCGTACCGATCAGCATCGTGCCCGTCGTCTCGACGGTGAATGTGCAGAGGATGGGGACGTGTCGATCTAGCTCATCCATCGCGTCCGACGCCGCTACGATGGCTGACTTCGCCTGCAGGATGTCCTGGCAGGTTTCGATGAGCACGGCGTCGACGCCGCCTTCGAGAAGCCCGCGCACCTGCTCGGTGTAGCTGTCGACCAGGGTGTCCCAGGTGGTTTGGCCCAGCGACGGCAGACGCGTGCCCGGCCCCATCGAGCCGACCACGAAACGCGGCCGACCCGGCTTATCAAACGCTTCGCAGGCCTGCCGGGCGATCTCCGCGGAGCGTCGGTTGAGTTTGCGCGCGCGATCGGCGATTCCGAAGTCGCCGAGAACGATCTTGTTAGCGCCGAAGGTGTTCGTGAGTACGGCGTCGCACCCGACCGAAAGGAACGAGCGGTGGATGTCGAGGATGACCTCCGGCCGGGTGGCTGTGACGACGTCCACGCAGTTTTCGTGGCCGTCGTAGTCGTCGATCGAAAGATTCTGCCCCTGCACACTTGTGCCGATCGCGCCGTCGAAGACGAGTACGCGACTGTTGATCGCTTGGATGAAGTTCGATTCGGTCATGATCCGGCGCCGATCCTGAGCACGTTGCGTTCGAGTCAGAGCGCACTTCGGCCAACCGGAGCGTGCCGTTGTTTCCCTCCCCCCTTGACAAGGGGGGATCGAGGGGGGTCGCCCGATACGGCTGCGTGCAACGTGCAGCAGCGTACGCAGTCCGCGAGTTTAGCGGCAAAAGCGAGCGACTTCCAGTTGAGGCGTTTCGCGGGGTCTCGGTGGCGCGCAGAGGGCATGTTTCACGGATGGTTAGACCGTTCAACCAATCAGATCCCACGTTCACCGGGTTTATAGGTATCTACCGTCGAGGAACCGCGCGGGGCGTCCGGCGTTTTCTGGATGCTTGGCTCACGCGTAAATCGTCAAGCAAGGGCAGGGTTACGGCGTGGGAGGATCTCCATGCCAACGACGATCACGTCGTCGCGGGGCTTGTCTGATTCCGCGTCGTCGTCGAGGCGATCCTCAAGACCGCGGATGATTTCCTCGATCGGCCGGGACGCGAGCGACTCAAAGACGCGTCGATAGGACTGGCTGTCAAGCCGGTGGCCGTTGTTTCCCTGAAACGCAAGCTCGACGCCGTCCGTATAGATCAGCACTTTGTCGCCCGGTTGAAGCTGTGTTGTTCGCGACGTGAATTCCATGCCCGGTGAAATGCCGAGCAGACCGCCGGGCGATTTCAGTTCACTGACGATGCCGTCCGCCGTCGCGAGCATCGGATAGGGGTGGCCGCCTCGCGCGTATTCCATGGTCAGCGTTTCGTGATTGATCAGTCCGTACCACG
>JADFRO010000051.1:2351-12196 GCA_022561255.1 Planctomycetota bacterium
TGACGAACTGACAATTGGGAAGCTCCTGGTCAGCCAAAGCGTCGTTGAGCGAGCGCATGATGTCGGACGGGCTTACGATCGTGTAGCTGTCACCGTCGACACGCTTCGGCGTGATCGCCCGCTTGATGAACATGGTGAGCAGGCTCGCAGCCATCCCGTGACCGACGGCGTCGGCCAGGTAGATGCCTGTGTGGGTTTCATCAATCCGAAAGACGTCGAACATGTCGCCCGAGACCCACGAGGCGGGTCGGTAGAGCGTTGCGAACTGAATGTTGCCGATCGGTTTGCGCAAGTCGGGAAGAAAATCGCGCTGCAGACGTCCCGCGAGCTGCAGCTCCTGATCCATTTCGTGGAAATGATCGCTGAGGCGCCGGCTGACCTTCTCCATGCTATGCAGCTCGCGCTCCATCAGGCGGAGCAGGCCGTGGTAACGCTCGATCATGGCGAGTCGACCGCGCAACTCCGCACGGGGAATGTCGCAACCGACGACCTCCACGAGCGAGCGACTGTCGGTTGGTTTCGCTGCGGGGTTGTCGCTCAACATCAACGTCGCGATCCGCTGCGAGTCGATCACTCGCATGAGCGTATTGAATTCGGTGTACGCGCTCGGATCGTCTGCGTGGCTGCTCGGTTCACGAAGAATGACGGCATCGAAATCGCCCGTTCGCGCGTTTTCGATGGCTGCCCGATAGTCGTCGGCTGTGGTTACGGACCATCCGATGTCATAAACGAGATCGGTCGTGCCGTCGGGTAGGGTGTGTGTGGGTGGATTGACGACGAGTGCCTGCATGTCGGACCCGCCACCGGCATCATGGGAGGAAGACCGATCCGCACCGCAACCGAGCGTACGTTATCGGAGCGTCGGCGCCGGTTCGTCTGCAACCGGTGCGACGTTGTGTTCCGCGTGGCTATGGGGTGAGTCGACGCCTTACGGGGCGCCCTTTAGTTGTGACGTGGGGATGTCGAGCGTGTCGCCGGCGCTAACGCCAAGCCGCTGCCAAACACCGGCGTTGACCTCGATGGCGTATCGTGCGTTCCCCCCAGAGGGGTATTGCCCCTGCCGAGTGTCGAGGGCGGCCATGGTGTGGGTTGAAACGATTGTTCCGTCTGAATCGACGTAAGCGATGTCGAGCGGGATGATCGTATTTTTCATCCAAAAGCTCAGTTCTTGATCATGGTCGAAAACGAAGATCATTCCGCGCTCAGTGCCATCGAGTAGCGCAGCCATTCGCTCCGCGGAAACGTACATCAGTCCCTGCATGTGTTCAGCAAACTCGTCGGCGATCCACAGCTCGAACACTTGACCCGCGATGGTCATGCGGACGGTGCCGAGCTCATCCAGACCGTCGGGTGTACTTGAGGGATTGCAGCTCGTGGCGTTGAGCACAAGGGCGAGGATCGCGAACGAGAGAAGCATGGTATTCATCTTGCTTGGTTTCCGTAGCGCGTTGCGGCGGCTGCCGTTCATGCGATGCGCGTCCCTACAACTCAGCGGTTCGACTCCGTCTTGCGCTCGATTCCCCGGCGATCGAGGGAACGGCGCGTGTGGGCGACGTCTTTGACAACCAGTCCGAACAGCCAAACCACGAGTCCGAGCATCACCAGCCAGTACAGGGCGTAGGGCGCCGGTCGCTGGGGTACGTCGACGACGTAGACGCCGATCACGAACATTACCGCAAGCACTGCGCAAATTCCAGCGCCCACCCGCCGCCATGGGCGATCGCCGACAAACGCTGGAGCGTGCGATCGTGGCTGGGCACTGGGTTTGCGAAAGTACACGACCGCACAGCCGATGCCAAAAGTGAGTATGGCGATCGAGAAAAAGAGCTGCATCGAACATCCCTCCGCTGCGACGCGCGCAGATTACCACCACCACAAAAGACCCGGAACGGTTCGCAGCGGCGTCTTCATCGTCCCACCGAAGCGTTTGACGAGTTCGTCCATCTCGCGCGTGAAGCTGAGGTGGTCGAACTCGATCGGGAGCATCACCACAAACTTTTGCCCGCCTTGAGCGCGTGGTTGAGGGCCGGGGATGACCCTCCGCTCACCCGTATGCCCCACGATCAGCATGCCGTGTCGATCCGCCAGGCCGGTGATCTCCGCGATGATTCCCGGCGCGTCGTCGGAGATCATGTCGAAACCGTAGAGCTCTTCGCGAAATCCGTCGGGTACGATCGGCTCCTTCATCGGTTGGAAGACGACGCCGCATCCGCTCTCGGCTTTGAGGATGTCTTTGTCCCGGTCCATCTTCGCGATGCCCTCGGGTGAAGCGGTGAGCGCCATGAAGACAACGGCCTTCTCGCCGAATTTGTCGGCGATGTCTTTGTCGATGTTACCGCCCCGGTCGGCCACAAACTTGGCGCCAAGTCTCAGCAGCCCGGGCATGTCCGGGCCGATGAGCCATAAGGCGGCATGTTGAACTTTGGATTGTCCCGACGACATAGCGGATCCGCGTCCTCCTGCCGACCTTTCGCCCCGTACGCCGCACCATTATACGCGCGCGGCGGACGACTCTTCAAGCGCCGACTTGCGGGGCCTTGTGACCCCTTTGGACTTGCCCACGGGCCTCCCTTCGATTACGAGTAGCTGTGGAAAACGCGGGCTCAGTGCCGCTGACGATGCCTGCCCCGCCGGCTACGGATACGGTGCAACCATGAACGAGAATGTGACGCTCGACGACAAATACAAGCGCTTGCAGGAAATTCTGCGCGAGCTGAAGTCGGTGGCCGTCGCGTTCAGTGCGGGTGTGGACTCGACCCTTATCCTCAAAGTCGCCCTCGACACCCTCGGAGCGGGCAACGTCGTGGCTGTAACCGGTCGAAGCGACAGCCTCGCCCGCGGAGAGTTTGAGCAGGCATGTGAGCTGGCCCGATCGCTCGGCGCGGAGCACGTCGTCATCGAGACGGACGAATTCGACAACGACAATTACGTCAACAATCCGAACAACCGGTGCTACTTTTGCAAGACGACGCTCTACGCTCGTCTCGAGGCGTTCGTCAAGGACCGGGGCATTGCGGCGATCGTCAACGGTACCAACGTCGATGACCTCGGCGATTATCGTCCCGGTCTCGAAGCCGCACGGGAGTACGACGTACGCAGCCCAGCCGCGGACGCTGGGCTAACCAAGCTCGACGTGCGCGCACTCTCTCAACGCCTGAAGCTTCCCACCTTCGACAAGCCGGCGAGCCCCTGTCTTTCGAGCCGCGTTCAATACGGCGAGAAGATTACGCCCGGCAAGCTTCGAATGATCGAGCGTGCCGAAGCCTTCCTGCACGAGCTAGGCATCCGCGAGTGTCGCGTTCGACATCACGATCATCTTGCCCGCATCGAAGTACCGACCGAGTTCATCCCGATGCTCGCCGATCCGGCTATGGCCGCACGCGTCGATGAGCATTTTCGAACGCTAGGATACCAATACGTATCCCTCGATCTTCGCGGGTTCAGAAGCGGCAGTATGAACGAGGTCATCGCGTTCGGGGCTGTGCAACCTCGAGTGTGACGATGCGGTGACGGCGTACTGCGGTGCACAGCATTCATGGCCAACTCGACCGACCAACACGAAGTGGGACCGCCCGCTGATGACGCTGAACTCAAGGCGTTTACTGACGTCGTGGCACAGGCGCTCTTTTTTCCCGGTGTGGACCTTGACGTTTGGATTCGACGCGAAGGCAAGGAGAACGTACGCGTTGTACGGCGAAACGGTGAGGTTGTCGGCGGACTGATTGTCCAGAGGATGGGACAGTGGTTCGGCGGGCGATCGGTTGCGATGGGTGCCGTGCGCACGGTGGGCGTGGCCGCCGAGCATCGAGGAAGCGGTGCGGGCAGCGCGCTGATGCGCGCGTCGCTCGAGGAGATGCATCGAGACGGCGTGCCGATTTCCGTTTTGTTTCCAGCGACGCAACCTGTGTATCGTCGACCCGGCTACGAGATCGCGGGTGTACGGATGGGCTATCGACTCTCGACGCATGCGATCGACACGCGTGATCGAACGCTGTCCATTCGGCCCATCGACGAAAAGGATCATGGTCTGCTGCGAGAACTGTACCGCACACGCGCCGGTGAAACGTCAGGCAACGTGGATCGAAACGACTGGGCGTGGGATCGTGTGCTCGATCCGCCACGGTGGTCCAACCCGGCGCACGGTTATCTCGTCGAGCGCGACGGGAGCCCGGAAGGGTACATCGTTTTTGGACACAAGGCCGGCACGACCTATCACGACAACGGAATCGAAGTCACCGACCTGGTCGCCCTAACGGCCGATGCGGGGCGGCGCATTCTTTCTTTCCTCGCTGACCATCGTTCGATGGCCCAGGATGTTCGCTGGTACGGTCCGCCGGTCGAGCCTTTGGGCTATCTGCTGGCCGAGCAGAAGTTTTGTGTTGACGATCGAATCGATTGGATGCTTCGATTGGTGGATGTGGGCGCGGCGCTTGAGGCACGGGGTTACGCCCAGGGCGTTTCCGGAGAGCTCCATCTGGATGTGACGGACGACGTTCTTCCGCACAATAACGCGCGATTGATCCTTGAAGTGGGCGACCGGCAGGCTCGGGTTCGGCGCGGCGGGCGAGGCGATCTTAAGATAGACGTGCGCGGATTGGCTCCCCTCTACACGGGACATATGACACCGCAAGCACTGCGAACGGTCGGCTACACAGACGGTTCGGAGGACGCGCTCGCCTCGGCGGCTGTACTCTTCGCCGGACCCGCTCCGTGGATGCCGGACATTTTCTGACCGTCGGACGGCGGGCTGCGGCGCCGATCAAACCTCGCGTAGTTGATGACCGAGCTTTTCGCGCTTGGTCTTAAGGTAGGCGGCGTTGAAACTGTTCGGCGTGATCTCGAGCGGAATCTGTTCGGCGATGGAAATGCCGTACACTTCCAAGCGGCTCACTTTTTTGGGGTTGTTCGTAAGAATGCGGAGCTGTCGCAAGCCCAGGTCGCGCACGATCTGTGCGCCCACGCCGTAGTCGCGGCGATCGACGGGCAAACCGAGCTTTTCGTTCGCTTCGACCGTATCGAGCCCCTCATCCTGAAGCTTGTAGGCACGAAGTTTGTTGTGCAGCCCGATGCCGCGTCCTTCCTGTCGAAGGTAGACGAGTGCACCTTTGCCCTCGCGCTGGATCATCTGCATAGCTGCGTCGAGCTGCTGCCCGCAGTCGCAGCGCGCGGAGTGGAACACATGCCCGGTCATGCATTCCGATTCGACGCGGACAAGAACCGGCTCGTCGTGAACGATCACCTTACCGTCGGCGTCGAGCTTACCGACTCCGCCGCAGGTTAGCGCAAGATGCGGCTCCGGGTCGACCGGAGAGTGGTAGGCGATGAGCGTAAACTCGCCGAAGCGCGTGGGCAGTTTGGTTGTGACGCCACGCGTTACAAACGACTCGCGCTTCATACGATATTCGATGATCTCCGCGACGGTATACATGCGGATATCGTGTTTCTTGGCGATTTTGATCAGGTCGGGCAGACGTGCCATGGTGCCGTCGTCGTTCATGATCTCGATGATCGCAGCCGCCGGTTGGAGCCCAGCAAGTCGACACAGATCGATGGAACCTTCCGTCTGTCCGGCGCGAACGAGTACACCACCGTCGATCGCCATCAACGGGTTGATGTGTCCCGGACGGGTCAGGTCCGACGGTTGCGTATCCGGCGCGCAGGCGACTTCGATGGTTCGTGCGCGATCGGCGGCAGACACACCGGTTGTCACACCGAACCGACTGTGCGCGTCGATCGTGACGGTGAAGGCCGTCCCGAACCGTGTGGTGTTCTGTGCAGCTTGCAGCGGAAGATTCAACTCTTCGCAGCGCCGGCGCGTCATGGGAAGACAGAGTACGCCCCGGCCAACGGTCAGCATGAAGTTGATCGCCGCGGGTGTGATCTGCTGAGCGGCGATGACCAGGTCGCCTTCGTTCTCGCGGTTCTCATCGTCCACGAGGATAATGAACCGCCCCTTACGCAGATCCTCAAACGCCCGCTCAATCGGAGCGAAAGGTGTTGTACTCATGGTGTCTCAACTTTCATCCAGTGATCTCGTGCTTCGCGGCGAATCCGATGCCGACTCGAACATAGTCTACCAGCGCGATGATCGCCAGCACACTGGCCGTCCACCAGGTCGCGGGCGACAGCCAGTGCAACCAGGCGGGCATATCCGGCGCCAGCAGGGCGTACGCGACCATCACCAATTGTACCAGCGTACACGCTTTTCCCCAAGGGCGCGGTTCTACGAAGTATTGCCCGGTGGTCGCGTACACCAAGCCGAACCCGATCACCGTCAAGGCATCTTTCCCGATCGCGATGACGGAAACCCAGCTCGGTAGACGAAAACCCGATACCGACGTCGCGTCGACCGCGAGTAGCACCACGGCGCAGGAGATCAGCAGCTTGTCCGCGATCGGATCGAGAAAGCGGCCCAACGGCGTGTTTTGGTTCAGGCGGCGAGCGAGAAACCCGTCCAACGCGTCACTTAAGGCCATCACGCCGAAGAGTACGATCGCCAGCTGGCGTGATCCGGCCCAGCCCGTGTTCATGTTGAGCAGGCAGATGACAAACGGCGGAACCAGAGCGATTCGTACGAGCGTGATTCGGTTGGGCCAATTAAGCCACGTCATGACGCTTCGCTTTGGGCGCGACTATCTCGATCCGGATCCGCTAGCGACCCGTCGACACGTTGGCCTCTCGTCCGCCGGGATGACCAAGAGTTCGGTCGGCGAACCGCACGATCGCCTCGTAAGAGGTCGGCAGCTCCATCTTTGCGTAGCTACCGTCGGTGAGGATGATGACGAGAGCGGGGAGGTCGGTAATTGCAAAGCGCCGAAGGTCCGCTTCGGGGGAACGCCATAATGAACCCGGTTTGCAGTGTACGAGATGGGCGAACCGGCGGAATACCTCACGACGTTTCAGCAGCTTCTCCAGCGGCCTCCAGTCCCGCGACAACTTGCGATCGAACACGACGAGAATCGGACGCTGCAACCGTTGTGCCACACGGTCAGCCTGCTCCAGCGAATCGTGCCACAGATACCGCGGCTCGCGCAGGATGTTGGGGTCGAGTTTTGGTCGAAGACCCACTTCGGCCGCGCCGTTGAGGAACGTCAATATCTGCTCGGGGCTCATCGGTCCGTTGCGGGCGTGATAGGTGCCGTCTTTGCGGACCAGGATCAATGCGGGGCCACGCTGGATGCCAAACTGTGCGACGTATCGCCGATCAGCTTCATCTGACTGGACCAAGGAGCAGCGCACGTACCCTGCGGTACGCGACTTGACGGCGGGGTCGCTCAGTGCGGCGCGTGTCGCGTCGAGCGGGTCGGTGGCCGACCTTTGGTAATGGATCAATAACGTAGCGTCGTTCTGGAGAACCAGACGCTCCGCCTCATCGTAGCCTGCAATCCAGCCGCTTTCCGCGAAGCGTGGCAGTGAGATGGCGCAGCCTCCTGCGCCGGCGAACGCGACGACGGACAGGACTACCCGCCCAAACGCCCTCCGTCTGTGCAACCAGTTCACGTATGACATGGATGCGTGTTCTCCATTGCAGTGGTGTCGCTACCGAATTTGCGTGCCGCCCACGCCGCGCCGTGTGGGGGGCCGCCTATCGACAGATCGTCGACGCAGTCGGCGAGTTTATCTGCCGCCACGACTTGAGGCAACGGGGGATCGTGTGGGGTATGCCTTCCGGCGCGATGGCCGATGTTCCGCAACTTGATGTCACAACGATTGTGTGCCCGGAATCAGGTGGCTTGGGAAGATGGACCGACCAGAGCGGGCAGAGCTGCGACCATAGCGTCGGTGTGGGGAAGCGTGTTTTCACCGTCGCCGAGTTCCGCGGCCAAACGTACAAAGTCCGCCTCGCACCTGCGGAAGGCCTCGACCACTTCGGGGTCGAACTGCTGACCGCTTGCGTCCCCGATGATTTCCATCGCACGCTCGTGCGACATGGCATCCTTGTAGACCCGCTTGGTCGTTACGGCGTCGTATACGTCGGCGACGGCCACGATTCTTGCGGATAGCGGGATGGTTTCTCCCATGAGTCCGTCGGGGTAGCCGCGTCCGTCGTACCACTCGTGGTGACTGCGCGCGATCTCCTCGGCCATAGGCAGGAACGTTGTACCCGGCGCACGGTCCATGACCGACCGGATGGTGCTGGCGCCGATGGTGGTGTGCGTTTGAATGCGCTCGACTTCTTCCTGGAGGAGCCGATCCGGCTTTAGAAGTATTTGGTCGGGTACAGCGACCTTCCCAATGTCGTGAAGCGGAGCGGCGCGCTCAAGATCGCTCATAAACCGGTTCGTGATCGTGGTGGCGTAGGCCGGTCTGCGGCGCAAGTCGTCGGCGAGCAGAAGGGAAAACTGCGTGACGCGATCCAGGTGCCTTCCCGTAGCGCTGTCGCGGTACTCGGCCAGCTTCGCGAGCGCTATGACAATCGAGTCGCGCGCGTCGTCGCGTGCTTTTCGATTGAGAACGTCATCGATGGCGGGGGCTGATATGTTGCTGACGAGAGCGACATACTCGAGGTCGAGCGGCGAAAACGGATGACCCCGCGGCCGGCCGCCGACCTGAAGCACGCCGACAACGGACTCCGGAGCGGCGAGCGGCACTGCGAGACTGGGCGCCGGCAACATCAGGAGGGCATCGACGCCGCCCACGTGCTCCTCTCTCGCCGTTTGTGCATCCAAGGTGATCGTCTCCTGCTCCTTAAAGACACGACCCACCATCGCGGCGCCGGGGCGAAGGCGAATGCCGATTAGTTGCTCCTCGTCAAACCCCAGAGACTTGGCGACCGAAAGCCACTGTCGGCCCTGATCGGGCAGCAGAACGCACGCTCGGCTTGCGCAGGTTAACTCTGTGACGGCTGACAGCGTGCGATCGAGAACCTCGTCGAGCGAACCACACGTGGCGATCTGGCGAGCAAAGTCGGCGAGGATGCCCAGGGCGCGAGACTGTTCACCGCGCATTTCGATTTGCGTTGCCTGCTCTTGTCGTACTCGCTGCAACGTCCGAACGCGAAGAACGAGGTCGTCGCTACGATACGGTTGGCAAACGTAGTCGTCGACTCCCGCCTCCAAACCGCGGGCGGCGTCCCTTGCATCTGAGGACGTGCTCAGGAGGAGCACCGAGATGTGACTGGTCTCCGCGTTGCCTTTGAGTTCTCGGGTAAGCTCCACGCCGTCCATTCCCGGTAGGGCGATGTCGGTAACAACGGTGTGCGGTTCAAGCCGGTGAACGTTCTGCAGCGCTTCTTCGCCGCTCTTAGCCTCCTCCACCGCAAAGCCGGCCTTTTCCAGAAATCCACGGCACGCCGTCCGAGCGTCGTCGTCGTTGTCGACGACGAGGACGCGCCCTGCCGGTCCGTCGCCGGGGTTGTGTTTTGGGGAAACTCTTGTTTCGGCTCGCGCGTGGACGCCCTTGGTGGCGTCGCCACCGCCGTCTCCGGCGACGCCCGCGACACACACACGGTTCCGTCCGGAGTGCTTCGCGTTGTACAGCGCCACGTCCGCCGCCTGGAGAAGGTCGTCCGGTCGCGACATGGACGTGTCGTACTCGGCGACCCCCAGACTGATCGTCACACTCACACTGGCGGCGTCGGTGTGGACGATTCGCGCTTCAACCGCCTGTCGCATGCGCTCGGCGCCTGCCGCCGCCTGCGTCGCCGTCGCATTGGGACAGAGCACGACGAACTCCTCACCGCCCAGGCGACACACGGGTTCGTGTCGGCGAGCGGCACGCCGAAGCACGTCGGCCACTTCCTTGAGAACGAGATCTCCCACGCCGTGACCGTACGTGTCGTTCACGTTCTTGAAGTGGTCGATGTCGATCACAATGCACGCGAGCGGGTCACCCGTACGCTGGGA
>JADFRO010000375.1 GCA_022561255.1 Planctomycetota bacterium
AACACACGAGATGCCATCTGCAGCGGCTTGTTCTGGGGACAGGTCGGAGCGGTTCGGGAACTCGTCGGACAACTGAAGAACATCCTGCAAATGCACGAATCGAAACGGGATGACCCCTTGGTTCTTCTGACCGGTGGAGGCGCGGCTCTGCTTGCCGACCGGTTCCCCGAAGCCCGATTCGAGCCGCATCTGTCATTGCAGGGGCTGACATTGGCGGCGATTCCTCCCGATGCGACAGACGGGACACCGCTGTGAACCGCGACGACATGCCCGATCGAACAAACACATCGCGATCGCAAACCGTTGTTCCGACTGCCGCGCTGCTGACGCCGGACGGGCGCGGTGCTGTAGCGACCGTCCGCATTCGTGGCGACCGGAAACTTCTGGCCGGCGTTCTGGAAACGCACTTCCGAACCCAGATCAAATTCGCCGTCGATCAGATGGTCATCGGCCGCGCCGTGTTCGGACATTGGGGAGCCAAGATCCCGGAAGGGGTCGTCGTTTGCCGAGTCGATGAAACGACGATCGACGTCCATTGTCACGGGGGAACGGCGCCGCCGCGGCGAATTCTGAACGATCTGCAAGAAGCGGGCGTAAGCACAATCCCGGCGGCGCAGTTGCAACGTGAGTCGGTCGGCCGATTTCGCGGCGAACTGCTCGAAACGCTCTGTGGGAAGCTGTCCGAGCGTCAGATTGGCGATCCCCGTGGAGGTGGAACCGAGTAGTTCCAAGTCGACGCCGCCTACGATCGTGAAATCGATGCCCAGACTGTTGTCATCGGTGAGCGTGGCCCGCAGAATCGTCGCTTCGACGAGCACTTGCCGCGGACGAACGTCGATTTCCTTGAGGATGCGCTCAACCTCACGCAGCTCGCTGGGGCGTGCCGTCACGATCATGAAATCGCTGGCGGCGTTCATGTTGCCGCCACCCTCGCCGGCCTCGCTTCCGAGTCCGCTCGCGGGCGGAGGTGACACGGACACCTTGGCGTCTTCGCCAAGCACGGGTCTGACGTAGTTTCCGGCGTCGGCTGCGTTGACGTAGTTCAGGTGAAACACCTTCGTGATCTGCTTGTTCTTCGCCTCCGCCGCAATCGCGTCCAGTTCCGCCGTCGTGTAGACGTAGATGAACTTGCCCACACGCTTGTACCCGGCGTCGTTGGCGACGAGGATCGCCTGCAGGGCTTCCTCAAACGAAACGCCGTAGAGGTTCGCGGTTACGGTGCCCTGAACTTTGGGTGACGCAACGATGTTCTGCTTGCTCTCCAGTGAAAGCAGTTGCAACACCGTCGCCAGCGGCATGTCGGCGACGTGAAGTTCAACGGTTCCCTGGTCAGAGACGGCTACGTGCGCCGCGCCGCTCGCAGCGAACGGATCCGGCGCTGACGGTTCCTGACCCAGCGCCAACGTACCCAATGCAAGAAACGATGCCGAGACGCGCGCCGTAAGCAGGCCTAGCGCGTCAGCGCGGGTTAAAGGAAGTTTTGTAGCGGACCTTCGCATGCACCACCCCGACGATCCTGCCGCCGAGTTTCGGCGACATGGATCGAGCCTTTCGGACGACGTGCGTCCACCGCCCGATCCGCAAGAAACCGCCTTGCGACCCCTACGGGCCGGGCATGCGCGGATTCCGGGCGCCATCCGGCTGGTTATCGGCACTGCGGATGCGCACGTTTAACGTGTGATGCTCAAGGAGGCCCTTGATGTCGGATAGGAGTTCATTGGTGCGGACCGCCTCGGCGATGGCGAGCTTCCGCTGCTGGGCAGGATTGGCCTGCGCCGCCTGGGCCTGCGGCAGAAGCGGCGGCGATCCGACCCAAATTTTCAGGCAGGTCGCCAAAACCGAGACCGTCAGGATCGTGCGTCCCCAGCCGTAGCTGCGACGCTGAACGAATGTCGTGTTTTCCATGAGAATGGCTCCGTAACGAAGGATTGTCGCTCCAGCTTGCGCCGGATACGAGCGTCTACAACGGCTCGAGCACTTCCTGTACCCGAGTGCAGAGTCCACCGGTGTTCGAGTACCATCGAACGCCGAGCAACCGCGCGGGCTGAAGCCCGCGGCTCAGAAAAAGAACAGTGAGAAACTCGCGTTCATTCCTGAACATTTTCTACCTTGGTTGCGGCGAGGAGCGCATCGTGGCGATCGGACGCGCTTGAGACACGGACCCGCTCCGCAAGGCCTCCGGATGAATGGAGCGGCGGAACCCGGCCGGGCAACACGGTCAGCACGATCAACATCGCAACCGAGGCGAAAACACCGATCAATCGTGCCCGCCTTTTTTGGGGCGAGTACCCGGGCTCGTGGATGATCAGCGTGCCACCGAGTGCCACCATCGAAAGCGCGAGCATCATCAGTGCGGCCGATTGACCGAAAACATGAATCGCCACCGGAGCGCCGATCAGAATGGTAAAGGCGCCGCAAGCGAGGAGTCGTGCGAGAATCTTTGCGCCCTCGGAGGATCGGCTCGCAACGCGGGCAAGAAGCGTCTGTCGCCCGTAGCTCGTAGCGAATCCGATCGCCGCGACACCTACGCACGCAAGTATGTTCGCACTAAGGGAAAGCGGAACGCCGTCCGCTGGCACCGCAAGCGTGCCCAAGGCGACGACGATACCGGCTG
>JADFRO010000052.1 GCA_022561255.1 Planctomycetota bacterium
TTGCGGCGGTAGAAAACGAAACTCACAGTCCAATGTTAAGCTTTTGAGCCCCGCTCCAAACTGATGGTACCGCTGGCGAGGCGCCGCGCGGCGCGTTCCTATGAGCCAGCGCGTCGTGACGAGGGTTCCACGCGGGGAAACCCTGCAGCAAGTCGTGTGTGCCAGGGTCGTGGCCGGAAAGCTGGTCGAAAGACTGCCGTAGGATTCCGATCTTACGAAAAAGTTTGGGAAAATGGGATAGTTTTTGTTGACAGGAGTGGATTGGGGTGGGTAGTATGCGGCCTGACGTGCTTGCTCTTATCTAGGTTTGGCGTCGATCTCGCGAACAAGCGGACTCGCACTGCTGAGCCCGGCGTAAATTGGGGAAAGTACTAGCTAGGGTGCTCCGGTTCGGGTGTGTACCTTGGCTCCGTAGGACGGTGAGTGAAATCATGGTCGCCGACGGCTGGAGGGGGCGTCGGCGACCACTACACCCCTGTGAATTTCCCTGGAGGGGAAAGAAACCCCCCGTGACGCGTCTCGTCATGAGATCGTGGAGCGGGGTGTTTTTTTGCGCTCGATTGCGGGGCGCTTGGCACGCCCGGTAGCGTTAGGTGATGTTCGCAAGACGCTCGATCGTCTTGACCAGCGCCTGCGTGCCTTCGCGGCCTTCATCTGCCGCCTGGTTTGCGGCGAGCAGTTGGTTGACCAGCGCGGTGCCGGGTATGGGCACGCCGTTGTGCCGCGCCGTCGCCAGGGCGATGCGTAAATCCTTCTGCTGCAAGTCGATCATGAACATCGGAGAAAAGTCGCGAGCGATCATGCGCGGTCCGAGATGGTCCAACGCCCACGAGCCAGCCGCGCCCTTGGAGACGGCTTGGAGCATGGTCTCGGGATCGAGTCCGGCGCGCCGGGCGAAAACCATCGCTTCGCTGACGGCGAGCAGGTTGAGACCGCAGAGGATTTGATTGCACAGCTTGGTCAGTTGTCCGTGGCCGACGGGACCGCAGTGGACGGTCGATTTTCCCAGAACATCAAAGATCGGGGCTGCACGACGCACATCAGCCGCGTCGCCACCCACCATGATCGAGAGTTGGCCCGTTTCCGCGCCCGTCTTGCCGCCTGATACGGGCGCATCGAGAAACCGCGAACCGCGCTTGTGAACCTCGGTCGCAACACAGCGGGCGACGTCGGGAGCTATGGTGGACATGTCGATGCACAGCGTATTTTCACGAAGCGCGCTACAGACACCGTTTGGATCGAGGTAAACAGCTTTCACGTCGGGCGAATCGCTGACAATGGAGATGATCACGTCCGCCTTTTGGGCGATTGCAGCCGGCGTCGGCTGCCATAGGGCCCCCTCGTCGCAAAGCGCGCGGGTTCGGGACTGCGTTCGAGAGTGTAGGTGGACGGTGTAGCCTGCGTGCAGCAGGTTTCGAGCCATGGGCTCGCCCATGATCCCGATTCCGATGAGGCCGACGGACGGTTGTTCTACGATGGTCTTGGCTCCTTCTGCGCGAGAACTGAAAACCATATCCTACAGCATCTCACGTTCGTGTATTCCGAGCCGCGGGCTCTCCTGCGGAGCGCAGCTCGCCCGCGCGATTTCTCGCTTTTCGATGTGTTGCGAAGCCCGGCGCACCCGGCATACGAAAACGGGAACTGCTCTAGTTATTCGGCAACAGGACCACATGGCCGACTTGGAGCCGCGTGGGGTCGCCGTGGACGAGCGTGTCGTTCATCGCCAGCAGTTCGCGCCAGCGACCGGCGTCGCCGAGTTGGTCGCGAGCGATGCGGTAGAAACTGTCGCCGGCTTGAACGCGATAGGTTCGATGCTGCTTGGCTGGCGTTGTTGTCTGAGGTGTGATGGGTTTACGTGCGACTGTACGGTTCGCGAAATAGGGCGCCTTTGTGTTTACGGCAAGCGGCGGGATGCGAATGGTCGTTCCGATTCGCAGGTGCTTCGGCTCTTTGATGTTGGGGTTGGCGTTCATCAGAAACGCGACGTGGGTGGTGTTTCCGTAATACGCCGCCGCAAGCGAAGCGAACGTATCGCCCGGCTGAACCCGATGAACGTCGACGGCCGCGTATTGTGTATCGAAGGTCGCTGCGTTGGGCGTCGTGGGAATACGAAAGGTTGCTTGGTTGGGTGCGGCGAGCAGGTTTGTCGCCGCCAGGTTCGCCGAGGAACCGGTAGTATCAGCGAGTTGGGTCGAGTCTCGCTTGACCGATTTGGTTGGGCTGAGCGTTTTGCCGGTACGGGAAGGTCTGGGCTGTGTCTTGGTCGCCTGGCGACGAGCTGCACGTGCATGGGTGGCCGGGTCGGTAGGAGTCGACGTTTTCGTTCCCATCGCCAGCCTCTTGGGACGGGGCTGGGTGGTGCGGAACGCGGCTGGATCGTCCAGCTTTTTCTTAGGCGCCTCGGCGAGCTTGCCTGTTTTTTTCTGTTTTTTGTTGAGGCTGCGCGCAGGCTTACCCGCGTCGGTCAGCGAGATGGGCGTTTGCGAATCGCCGCGATAGAAAAAGTAGCTCCCGAAGAGGAGAACCAGAGCCATTGAAAGGACGATCCCGATCTTGACGTCCGTGCGCATTGCATCCTCCTTGACGGTGCGACCGTCTCTTGGGCGTGGTTCCGTGCGTCGATGGGCTAAAGGCGGCGCAGCCGTACGGGAAAAACGTTCCGGCAGACGACGAGCGAAACCGCATCCGCCCGCGCGTCGACTCGCGTCCGGCGAACCGCGCAAGCCTTCGTGCCTCCGGGGGGAAGTGTAAACCACGCGCGCGGACGGGTCAAGGTAAACGTGGCGAGTGTGTCTCACCGAATGGCGTCGAGCGCGTGTGAGTTTCCTCGCCTCGCAATCGCGAGGAAACCCGTGTTGCTCCGGGACAACCCACGGCGTGTGCCCTATCGGGGCGGCTACGCCCGTGCAGCCGCGTACGCCGCCGCGGTCCGGCGCTCACCCCTCAGCGCCGTCATCCCGCATCCGACGACCACCAGCCCGCCCAAGACCAATCGGGCGGTCGAGTCCGCCGTAACCAGCATTACCATGCCGAGCAACCCGAAGCAGACGATCGACAGGAAAATGCGGCCGAGCAGCCGTGGCTGATACACCAGGGTCGAGGCGATCGCGATGGTGCTGTACGTTCCGGTGACGATACCGATCATCAGGGCGACGGCGAAGCCATGCACGCCTCGGCCGCCGAACACGTACAACACGAAGACGACGAAGAACGACGTTAGCGACGTCAGAATCGTTCGGGAGAGCGTCTGGTTGATGCTGGCGTTGATCAGGTTGGGGTTCAGTGATCCGGCGCGTCCGCGATTCTCCCGAATTCGGTCGAACACAACGATCGTGTCGTTCATACTGTATCCGATCACGGTGAGGATGGCCGCCACCATCGGCAGGTCCACCTTGAAATCCTCGATTAGAAGTGCCTTGGCGATACTGGTCTGAAAGACGAAGTGGCTGACGCCGATGAGACCGAGTGTGATGATGACGTCGTGGACGAGGGCGACGATGACCGCGAACCCGTAGTCCTTGTTGCCGAAGCGAATCCAGATGTAAGCCGCGATCGCCACCAGTGCGAGGAACATCGCGAACACGGCGCGATTGCGCGCCTGTTCGGCGATTTGCGGCGCGAACTGAAGCACCTTCGACAGCGACTTCTCACTGCCCAGCGCCGCGTCAATCTGAGCGGAGACACCCAAAGCTACCAAATCGGTCCACTGGCCTGGGTCGTCCTCGTAGAGCAACGATTCGTCGACGGCGCAGACGGCGAAATGTTTGTAGCCCTTCGTGCCGTCACCGCGATCCACCGCTGTGCCGAGCGGGAAGATGGCCGACTCGCGCGTGCGGAACTGCTCGAACTCCGGCTGCAGTCCGACCTCGCGCAACCGCGCCTCGAATTCGACAACGGATAACGGTGCCTCGTTGTCCTCGAGAATGGTCTCGACGGCCACGCCGCCGCGAAATATTCGGATGTCAAAGTTGGCATCGGTGTCGAGCACGTCGGAAAGGTATCGGTCGTCCGCTTCGATGACGAAGAAACGCTCCTTGGTGAGTTCGTTGTCACGAACGGCGGTAAAGCGGATCGCACGCTGGACGGCCAACTTTTCACCGAAAACAGCCAGAATCGCCTGCTGAACAAGAGCTCGGTTTGTCTCTACGGTTACGATCTCAAAGGAGGAGGCGTGCGCGCTCTTTGCGTCGAGCTCTCCGACGCTTTGGACACGTGCTCCGCGTAGCTTGTTCGCAGCCGCCCGCGCCGTCGCAGCCGCCTCGACGATTTTCTCGCGGAACGACTCTTGCGTGAGGGTTCCGGGTTTGCAAGTGAACGTTGCGGTGTGGCCGGTAACGGATATGCCGTCGCGCTCGATCACGGCGTCGAGCGGTTGTCGCATGAGCACGGCGAGGTCGTCTCCGGACAAATCCTTCGACGTCATGGTGAACTGCCCTGCGGATTCACCGGTCCTGGAGGTTGCGTTCTCCAACTGATCGGCGGCGTCGTCGATCCATCGAGCAGCCGACGGGCCGCCTGAGGCGTCCGTCGCGGTGATGGCGTCTCGAACCTCCTCGTCTGACATCGTCATGCCCGGCTTGAAGTCGATCTGGATGCTGGTACCACCCAGAAACTCGATGCCGAAGAGATGTTCTTTCTGGGTGATGGCCATGGTGAGGAAAACGCCGAGCCCGCAGACTACGAGCACACCGGAAATCGGAAGAAAGATTCGACGCAAGCCTACCCAGTCGATCGAGGGCGTGCCGATAAGCCGGCGCATCGAGAGGTCTTTGAGCCAGCCCTTGGCGATCAGCGTGTTGAACGCCAGTCGCGTGCAGAACAGGGCGGTGAACATGCTGGTGGCGAGCCCCAGTCCCAGCGTCATCGCGAAACCTTTGATCTCTTCGCTCGCTACAAAACCAAGAATAATGCAGGTGATCAACGTCGTGAGGTTTGAGTCAACGATGGCGGAAAAGGCTTTGTCGTAGCCGTTGTTCAGGGCCTTTTTGAAGATCAAACCGCGAGCGCGTTCCTCGCGGATGCGCTCGAAGATGAGCACGTTGGCGTCGATGGCCATGCCCACCGTGAGAACCATTCCCGCGATACCCGGCAGCGTGAAAGTCGCCTGCATCAGCGACATGATGCCGAGTACGAAGAGGATGTTCAGAGCCAGGGCGATGTCGGCTATGCCCCCCGCAGCGAAGCCGTAGTAAAAGAAGATGAAGGCCGCAACGATGATGCCGCCCCACATCGCCGCCTGCAAACCGTGACGGCGGTTTGTTTCGCCCAGGCTTGGTCCGACGGTCTGTTCGTAGAGGGGTGTTTCCTTGAGTCGCGCCGGCAGGGATCCCGCTTCCAGCGTTCGCACGAGGTCGTTGACGCGCTCCGACGAGAATTTCCCGCTGATCTGACAGTGCTCCGTGATGCGCTCATTGATGGTCGCGTGGGAAATGGCGCTGCCGTCCAAATTGATGCACAACTGTCGGTTGATGTTGCTCTCGGTCAGTTTGCCGAACTGCTGCCCGCCGCGCGGGTCGAGCTGGAAGGAAACGACGTTCTCGCCCGTCATGAAATTGCGATCGGCGTAGGCGCGCTTCAGCGTCCACGTCTTCGTCTTGCCCTTGGGCTGAAGCAATCCGTACGCGCGGTCGTTGTGGATCAGCACGTAGTATCGACCGGCGTATTTTTCGATGATCGGTTGACCGGGAAGAGTACGCTGCAATTCAAATTGGTCGAGGCTGTCCGCCCGCGTGAACTGAAGAACGTCGTCGACGGGGAACCAGGCGTAGCGGTCGCCCGCCTTAGGCCTCGGGCCGTATCGGGCGAGTTGGCTCGTGTACTTGCTGATCGGTTGATTGAGTTGCGGATTGCTCGGGTCGACGGTGTTGTCGGGAGAGCTTCGGTCACGATCCGCCAGAATGCGAAACTCCAGCACGCCGGCACCACGCAGGCGGCGTTTCAAGTCGGAAGGATCCTCCAGGTCGGCTTTGTTCTCCGCCCAGGCGTCGTAGGCCGCCGTCGCTTTGGTCAGGAGCTGAGCGTCGACGTTGGTCGCCTCACCGGCGTCATAAGATGGAAACTCCGCGCGGAGGGCGTTGAGTTCGTCCTCGCGCGACTCACCCATCGGCAGCGCCAGCACATCGTTAAGGCGAAGGATCGGCATGCTCGTCGCGAGCACCTCCGCCATCGCATCTTCATACGCGGCCGAGGCGTCCTCGGTAGCCGTCGCGTCGCTTCCGTCCCGGGCGGCGACCAACCCGTCCCGTGCGAGCACCACCACGTTGAGAGGCGGTCGCCTCTCTTCGACGTTGTGTACCAGCGCGTCAAGAGCCTTGTCGCGCTCCTCTCCTGTTGCGTTGAGGGCTTCTTCCACTTCGCGGCGCTTGACGTTGAGCGTTTGGAGCTTATCGAGCGCTTGGTTGTATTTTTCGCGGCGAGCGAACGCTTCTTTCGGCGGAAGCGGCATACGCACTTCGATGCGCGCATTGCCGACCGGTCGCCATTCGAGGTTGAGCTGGCCTTTTGGATCCACACGCTCTTTGAGGATGTTCATGACACGGGTGGAAAGGCCACTCTGTGCCTCGGCGTCCAGTCCGGTCGTGTCAATCTCGAACAGCAAGACCGTCCCCCCGACAAGATCGATGCCTCCTTTGAGCTTCTCCTGCGGAGGATAGAGGAGGGCCAGGGACAGTACGACCATCGTTACGATAAGCAGCCATTTGGCAACACGATTGGGGTCGTTCACGGTTTCGTCTCCATGTCGCGGCACGTCGCAGCCGCATTTGATTGTCGGCGTCCTTATACTTTACGGTGTAAACGTGATTCGCCAGCGCGGACGATATCGCAAGAACCGTCGCGAAGCCAGCCTCGTGCGTTCGGTCAAGCGCTTGCGGGCGGAGCGTGCGCGCGAAGCTGGGGGGCGACGACAAGCAGACGTGTCGTTGCCCATCGCGCGTCCGCTGCCAAAGCGGCGTGGATGGGAGAAGCGGACGGATGCCGCTCGTTGTTTGGGATGCACCACCTCCTGCTTTCAACGCGCGTTTGGGGTGGTGCAAGGCCGCGAACAGTGCGCGTTCCCGAATCCGTCGGATCCGGCGGAAGTGCGAGACTCACAGCCGAGGTCAGATCAATGAGCCGGGGATCGGTGTCGGTTTCCTCGTCGGGCTTCGGGGCCGGACCGTTGCTGCCGTCTCGATGCACGTTTCGGTCGGCATCTTCCAGGGCCGTTGATAGTGCATAAGTTGCATTGTTAATGGAACTCGGCCAGGTGGCAGTGAGGGCGAGGATGAGGGCAGCGATGTTGACGACGCGGAGCATCATAGGGCGGGCCAGTATAGCCACGGGCGGCGTGGAGGCAATCCGATCTGTGGATTTCCGCCAGTGATGGCTTGTGATTTGCCTGGTCTTCCTGGTTCCGCGAGGCCCATAGGCACTCCGCGAGCCCGGGTGCCCTCGTACCTAACCCCTTGCGTGTCAGTAGTTTTTGGTCTTGATCACGCATCCGTCAGAAATCGTGCGATTGGAAAATTAATTCGTGGATTTGAGTTCCCAGAGTCGTATAATAGACTAAATAGTGCCATTATGGACCCGATTTCAGAGGATAGCGTGGAACGAGGACAGACCAAACAGCAGGTAGACGAGCTAGTTTTCTGCCTGTACGAGCGACCGATCCATCCCGAGCTTTTCGACATCCGTCGTGTCAAGCGGATCACCCAGAGCCGTTATCAGGCGGAGATTTGGGTTTGCGGGCTTGCGCACGTGGTGACGGTGCGATCCGGCGACCAAACGTTGACCGAGCTGATTAGCGAGGACACTGAGCTTTTGCCCAGGAACGGTCTGGCGACTTCGTTCCGGTTCCGCGGCGAGCGGGACCACGCCCAGTCCTTCAACGGCGGTATGAAATACATCCTTTCGACTCAGGTGGAGCGGATGACGCCGCAGCTGTTCCCCGCAACCCATCGCGACTACGTGCATTACGCGCAAAATCGCGGCATTTTTCTCTCCTTTGAGGAATGGACGCACGACGGGCTCGCTCCGTTTTCGTTCGTCGATTTCGACGCCCGCGACCATGAGTTGCACATCCACGCGTTCCACGCGTTTCCCGAAGAGCTGACGCTTCTCAAAACACAGTCGATCTTCGAGATCGGTGAGCCCGCAATTCCGCTGGATTAGTTCCCCGCGATAGACACGTAAGTGGGCCTGTAGGCGAGGTTCGCTCGGGCGATGGCTTCCTTGCCAGGGCCTACGCGGTTTTTGCGCGTCGAGATCCCGGGCTCGCGGCCTGCGTAGGGTTCGGCAGGTTACCGCACCGCTTGCCGATCGCAGCCTTACCTTTGGTCGCAGCATCCCAAGAACCGATATACAGTCGAGGCGACGTCTCGACTAGGGTTTCCCGGCTGGGTATGCACGACACCGAATCCAATTCAGGCAAGATGGACCTATCGCGCCGAACGTTTCTGGGCGTAGCTGCCTCGGTCGCGGGAGGTGGCTGGAGAGCGCAAGCGCAGGGCGGCGGTGAGCTTGAGGAGCTTCGTGTTCCCTTGGGCACCCCGCGTTCACGCGTGGTTCAGATTAGCGCTGAGGAGGTTGTGAATGGGGCGATCGTGCACCGCAGCTTGCTGCAAGAGATGTTGGGCAAACTCCTGATCACGGTGACGGGAAGACCGACGGAAGCAGCGGCGTGGCGTTCGCTTCTGAAACCCGACGACGTGATCGGTTTGAAGTTCAACCGCTCAGGTCAAGGCGCGATCGGGACGACCAACGCACTGGCGGACGTTCTGGTTGGTTCGATCGTACGTTCCGGTTGGCAGCCGGAGCAGATTGTTTGCATGGAAGTACCCGACCACGTACAGCGTCGCAACGGGACGGCGCCCCCGTGGTCCGGGTTTTCAGAAGAAAGATCCGTCTTCGCCAGTGGGTCGGACCAGTTGGCGTCTGTGCTGGATCAGGTGACGGCGCTGATTAGTGTGCCGTTTCTCAAGACGCACAACATCGCGGGATTGACCTGCTCTTTGAAGAATCTGTCGCACGCGATGGTCAAGCATCCCGCGCGCTTCCATCGGGACGGCTGCTCGCCTTTTGTCGGGGACATTGTCGCCCTCCCCGCGATTCGCGACAAGCTCCGCCTCTGTATCGTCGACGCCATGCGCGTTGTGTTCGACGGGGGACCAACCGCTACGACCACGACGGTGAGCGATGAGGGTGTCTTACTGGCGTCGCTCGATCCCGTGGCGGTCGACGCGATCGCGCTGGAGGTTCTAAACGACATTCGCCGTCGCCGTGGGCTGGCGATCGTCGCTGAGGACGCGGCCCACGTTCCCTACCTGCGGGCCGCCCACGAGGCTGGGGTCGGAATCGCCGTGGCGCACGGTATTGAGCACATCGTCACGAGTCCATAGCCCCGCCGCCCGTCCCGAAACCATCGATTGGAGCGGGGGTGGGGCCGTAAGAAGCGCAGATCTCCCTTTTATCGTCTATCGTCCGTAAGGACTTCTTTCGCAATATGTTACGTTGAATCCCGCGCGTTGCGCTGGGGTGTTGGCGCGCCACGGAGGGGTGATCCGGTGTTGTTCTGCGGGTCCGGGCGGCCCTGCAGCGTGGGGACAAATCACACTTGACACGGGCCCAACGTCCGAGTATACTTCGCTGCGGTGAAGTGGTAGAGAGTTTCCCCGGACCCGTACCGCTGATTGTGGCGGTCGCTATTTTTAGATTATATCCGTCGAATTCATAAGTTTGTCGTTTGCCATCTTACCCTCATTCGCCGGCTTCTCTCCTCCACCTCGAATCACAATCGGCGTCGCGGTTGCGCGCCGGCGGCGCTTTCGGTGCCCCGGTGGTGTAGCGTTTTGTCCGTGAACGCGTAGCAGGTGCTCCAGCGCGGCTGGATCTTCGATCGTACGGTGTGCACACCGGGATCCCGCACGCGGTTTTGCGACTCACGGCTTGGTGTTGTCGTCGTATTGTTTTGGAATTCTTCTTTTTTTTCGTCTTGGTTTGTAGCAAGGAGTCTGTAGGCGGCGTAGCCTGATCGGTTTTCTTGGTCCTGCTAGTGGACGGGTGGCCTTTTCGGCGACGCTGAGTTACACTAGAAGTTTCGGTCGACCTGTCGTGAGGTACGGCGCATTCTCGGTCGTACTTGTGTTCCCGTGCAGGGATGGTTGTGTGGGGACGTAACGGTTCATCGACAGCGTCATGCGATTACAGCCAGAGGAGGTAACATTGTGAGGAAAAGACTGAAGGCCTTTACGTTGATCGAGCTGCTGGTGGTTATCGCCATCATCGCGCTTTTGATCTCCATTCTGCTGCCGAGCCTTTCACGGGCCCGAGAGCTGAGTAAGCGACTGGTGTGCTCGGCCAACGTGAAGGGCATTGGGACGTCGGCAAAGATCTACGCAAATGATAACTCGGAGAAGTGGATGATTCCGCCATTTCAAGGGAGCTTGATCGACGAAGCCGGAATCGACTATCTCGCGGGGGCTACGGCGGGCCGGCCGCCCAGGCCGGACAATCCGGGCGAGGTCGGCTTCGATCGTGCCTTCCAGAGCACGTCGGAGACGGCGGTGAGCGAGGCGGGCAGTACCGCGGTTTCCGTCACCCGAGCCTTCTGGATGATGGTTCGCTCCGGGGACATCACGGTGAAGCAGTTCATCTGCCCCAGCAGTGGTGACAACGGGGACGAGACGGAGAACCTCGACCTGTACTACGATTTCCAGTGGTACGGCACGGTCAGCTATGGGTACCAGGTTCCGTTTGGCCCGCGAGATACGCAACCGCGCGAGGGTATGGACAACCGGCAGATTGTTGTCGCGGACCAGGGTCCGTTCTATCTCGCGACGAATTTCGCCTCGAACCCGCCGTGGCTGGACGCGGGAGGTCAGCTCTTGGATGGGCGAAGCTCACCGAAGGATTGGGCGCGCTACAACTCCCCGAACCACGGTGGATCGTCCAACGGCGAGGGGCAGAACTGCCTCTACGCTGACGGGCACGCGTCTTTCCAGAGGTCGCCGATCGCGGGCATTGATACGGACAACATCTACACACTGATGGCGCCGACGTTTAGCCCTACGGATGCGATCAATCGCATTCACGGTGAGACGGTGCACCAGTCGGCAACGGGCGGTCCGCCCTATCCAGGGCAAGATACCCTGAGCCCGGGTGCGGGCGGTCATGCGTCGACGGACACGCTGATCTACCCGTAGCTCGGCGCAGCGTATCAGGATTCTGTAAATGAGACGGCGGGTCCACGGGGCCCGCCGTCTTTTCTTGTTGGCGAGTCCGTCTCGTCGGCCTTTGGATAACGCGCGATGAACGACAGGTCGGAGGGTTCACGTCCCGTTCTTTCTCGCGTGCGGCGCGGTGTGATCGGCGTGCTGCGTCGCGGCGACGAGCTGCTTGCGATCCGTCGCGCTGCGGGAATCGCCAAGGGCGGGTGCTGGTGCTTTCCCGGCGGCCACCTGGAGTACGGTGAAACGTCGCGTATGGCGGTGGTGCGCGAGTTGCGGGAGGAGTTGGGGATCGACGTGGAGCCGGTTCGCCGGCTCGGTTCGGTTCGGGTTCTCGACTCACGTCACGTTCTGGCTGTGTGGGAGATCATCCAAGTCGGTGGAGGGATTTGTCCGGCTGAGTCGGAGATCGCCGAGGTGCGCTGGATGACCGCCGATGGGCTTCGCGAAATCCAACCTTCGCTGCCCTCCAACGCGCGGGTTCTTGCGATGCTTGGCGTCTAGGGTCGGGCGACCGCGCTGGGGATTGTTTGGGTCGTTGTAGCAGCGTCGGTTTTGAAGCCGATGGCGCCTGTCGGTCGGGTAAGGCGCAAAGCTTGTCGGTTGCACGCCGGGGAGTGGCGGTACATAATTCGGCTGCCGAAGGGGCCATGGCGCAGTTGGGAGCGCGTCTGCATGGCATGCAGAAGGTCGCGAGTTCGAGTCTCGCTGGCTCCAGTACGTTTGGCAGGTTGCGAACGCGGTTTTGGGACCATTTAGAGCGCTTTTCGCAGCACTTTTTGCCCATCCTTAGCACGACAACGCGGGTTACGGATCTGGTGGGATGCATCGGCGGCAGTTTTTGAGGGTGATTCCGAGGGCGTGGAGTTGGCGGATGCGTTTTCTACGGTGCGATCGGCGTGCTTTGGCGTTGCGAT
>JADFRO010000376.1 GCA_022561255.1 Planctomycetota bacterium
ACGTTGGAAGACGCTCACACGCGCGTCGTGCGGGAGCGGGACGTCATACCATTACTGTTTCTCGCGGATCTTCTGATCACCGATGCATCGTCTTTATCGAGCGAGTACGCACTGATGGACCGTCCTATCGTCTTTCTCGACGTCCCCAAACTGATCGCCCGGGTGATGGCTCGAAACAATACAATGGTCGACATGGATACTTGGGGCCGGCGCGCAGGAATCATCGTCAGGAAGCCTGAACTTGTCCTCGACGCCGTCGACAAGAGTTTAGCCGACCCCTCCTCGCACGCGGAAGTGCGACGGGCGATGGCCGACGATCTGTTCTACAACCCCGGCCGTGCTACGGATGAAGCTTTCGATTGGGTCTGCAACGAGCTGGCTGCGACCGTGCGCTCGATCCCCACATCCAGTGTATGATCGCACGTGTTCCTTCGTTGAGCGGCATCGCTCGGTTCGTACGCCGTAGGACGAGGTCGACGTGTCGTAATAGAGTGCAAACACTGTGTTACCGTCTCCCATCTCCACGCGGCGTATTCTCTGCATCGAAGACGATGAAGGCGTCGCGATGGTCGTGCGTACAGGCCTAAATGAACGCGGCTTTCTCGTTGACTACGAGGCGACGCTCGCCGACGATCGACGGCGGCTCGAAGCGCGCAAGTACAAGGCGATCATTCTCGATCTCGTGCTGCCCGACGGAAGCGGCCTGGACTTCGCCGCGTCACTTCGACAGCAGGGAAACGAAATTCCCATACTGATGCTTACCGCCCAGGATGCGGTTCAGGATCGCGTCTCTGGGCTTCAGCATGGTGCGGATGATTATCTCTGCAAGCCGTTCGACATTGAAGAACTGGCGGCGCGCCTATCAGCCATCTTGCGCCGCACATCGGCCGGCGAGCGACACCTGTTAAAGTATGCGGACGTCGAGCTCGACCTCATTACACGAACGGTTCGCAGGGGAACGATTTCGACGGTTCTCTCCGTTCGGGAGGCGGAGTTGTTGGCGTATCTGCTGCGACATCCGGAAGAGGTTCTTCATCGAGATCGGATTTTGGGCGCCGTGTGGGGCGACGAAGCCGATGAGGACAGTAATGTCCTGAACGTGTACATCAATTACTTGCGCAACAAGTTGGAGCAGGGCGGACGCGCTAAGTTGGTTCATACGGTCCGCGGGAAAGGCTACGTTCTTCGCATCGGCGACGTGGACGATTAGCACCCGCCGATGCGTTCTCCTCAACAATGTTTCCTTGCCGAGTCCCGACGGAATAAAGCCACTGGAACGCGCTATCGGCGGACTTCGTGCGCCGTCATCGCTGTCGCGACGGCGCCCGTCAGTGCCTCCAACGTGAAGGGCTTTGCAATCTGACCCGTAACGCGATCCGCTATTTCCGCGGGAATGTCCCGCATTTCGCTCGCCGTCATGAAAACGACGCGAAGGCTGGGACACGTTTCAAGAAGCTCCTTGGCCAACCGAGTACCCAATTCGTCCGACAAGTCCAGATCCACGACGGCAACGTTCCGGTCGTCGACGTCCAGCGTTTGTATTTTGGCTTTGGCGTCCTCGGCGCTATCGGCGGTGATAACGGAGTAATCCCGCTCTTCAAGAGCAGCGCGGGCGACATCACGAATCGCCGGGTCTTCATCGACCAGGAGGATCGTTCCTCCACCGGCGCTTGGGACGCGGGACTCCGTGGGCGGTTGGATAGGTTCTGGAATTCCGTCTGTGGCTGGTATGTGTACTCGAAACGTCGTGCCGTCTCCCGGCCGGCTCTCAATCTCGATGAACCCTCCGGCGTTGCGGACGGCCCCGTAGACGATCGCGAGGCCCATACCGCGCCCGCGGCGCACAGCTCGGGACTTCGTGGTAAAGAAAGGCTCGAAAACGCGTTTGCGCGTCTCCGGCGACATACCGATCCCGTTGTCGCTGACGGCAAGCAGAATCTCGTTGTTGCCGCCGATCGAGCCGGTGATCGTGACGTGTCCCCCCTTTGGCGTGAACTTGATCGCGTTGGACAGCAGGTTCAGCAACATCTGCTTGAGGGTGCGCTTGTCGGCGTAAAGGCGCGGTGCCGGGTCGGGAATGATGGTCTCGAGGGTGATGTCTTTTTCCTCCGACCGTCCCTTGACCAGATTGCCCACCGCGGCGATGACCTCGCGCAAGTCGACCTCTTCTTCGGAGAGCTCGAATTTTCCCGCCTCGACCTTGGACAAATCGAGGATGTCGTTGATGATCGCCAGCAGATGCGCGCCGCTGTTGTGGATGTCGACGGCGTACTCGACGTATTGCGGGAGTCCGACCGGCCCGAACATTTCGTTCTTGATCACCTCGGAAAACCCCATGATCGCGTTCAACGGTGTGCGCAGCTCATGGCTCATGTTGGCGAGGAACCGGCTCTTGGCCTGATCGGCCGCCATCAGCTCGAGATTCTTCTGTGCGAGGTGTTGCCGTGTTTGCGAAAGATCGGTGATGTCGGTGATCGACGCATAATACCGGATCACGTCGCCGGCTTCATCTTCGCCGCGCGAGACATCGATGAAACAGGGGAGCGTCTTGTCGTCCCGGTCACGCAGTATCGCTTCACCGGCGAAC
>JADFRO010000053.1 GCA_022561255.1 Planctomycetota bacterium
TTCTCCGTAATGAGTTGAGACGCAATTACCGGAAAGACCGCCGCATTGTACCAGGATGGCCCCTGCCTAAGCAAGCCAAAACCGAGGGGCAAAAGCCGGTTCGCGGCGTATCTCAGGGGTGCATACGCATGTCGCGTACCAGGCCGACGTGGATTCACAGCTTACTTCTTCCGCTCGATCGCGTAGAGCATTCGGCGATTGGTTATGTACAACGTTCCATTCGAGACTACCGGCGTCGTGTAGACGGAATTGAGCATGTCCATCGTGGCGAGTTCCTTCAACGTCGTACCGTGCTGGAGCACGACGACTTCCCCGTCCTCGTCACCGAGCATCACCTTACCATCCACCACGTACGGTGAACCCCAGATGGCAGCCATGACATCATAGCGCCAGTGGCGCTTCCCGTTCTTGACGTCCAAACAATACATAAACCCGCTAAGATCAGCCGCGTACAGCAACCCGTCCGCAATCGCGACGCTCGAAAGCGTGCGGTGAAAATCCTTTCCCCCGACGTGCCAGACCCTGCCGGTTTCGGTGATGTCGCCGCGCTTCGTGCCGTCGATCGCAAAGAGGTGGCCGGCGCCCTCGCCGTGCTCAGGATCCTGTCCGACAGCAAGGAATACCTTGTCGTCGTAGATGACCGGCGTGGCGATGATCGCGTTGCGCGTGCCGCGCCCCCCGAGTTCCCACACGGAATCCTTGGGGTTCAGATCAAACTTCCACAACAGCTTTCCCGACTTGGGCTCGTACGAATAGCACCAACCGTCGCCGCCGGCGAAGATCACCTGCGGCTTACCGCCGATGACGCCGTAGGCCGGGGAGGACCATTGACCGTGCAACACCTTGTCGCCCGGCTCGTGACCTTCCCAAACGACCTTGCCTGACTTCATGTCGATCGCGAGAAAATCCGGCGCGTCGGGCATTGGAATGTTCAGGTGCGCTTCGTCAACTCCGTTCGAGGTTGCGACGAAGAGAAGCCCATCCCCCATAACCGGCGAGCAGGTCGCGAGGTTGTGCGGAAACACCTCCAGATCCTCGAACATGTCCAGAACCCAGACGATGTCGCCGTCCTGCGACCCCTTGTATTTCTCATCCTTGAAGGGCCCGTCGTTTTCGCCGTCGAGAAATCCTTCCACGTCGGCGCAAACGACTTCGCACCGGTTGCTGACGTAGTAGATGCGATTCCCGTGTACAACGGGTGCCGAGCAGATTCCCTGTTCAGGCCAATCGTTCACCCGCCCCGTGGGAAGCTTGTCGTGCGTGATCTGGTAGAGAAACCGCCCGGTCTTTTCATCCAAACAAACAATGACGCCCTTATCGCCCTTGATCCCCGACCGTAAGTGACCGCTGTTGTTCGTCCCGACCCAAATCTTACCGTTAACGATCACGGGATTGCCGTACGTTTGCGATCCCAGCGGTGCCTTCCACTTGATGTTCATCCCGGACTCGGCATCCCATCTCGCCGGGATGCCCTTCTCTCCGGAGACCATGTTGCGATCGGCCGAGCCGCCCCACATAGGCCAATCGCCCTTCTTCGCCTTCGACAGCGGCTCACCTAATACCGAAGTCACAAACGCGCAAAGGCTTGCCACATAAACAACAACCGTCAAACCATTCAATCTAATCATTTCTCGTTACCTGATAGTTGTCGAAGAACACCGAGGAACCATGCCGCTTAGCCGAGGTACCTTTGGAGTACGCATAAAGCCCCGGACTCCCCCTCAAATTCGGACAAGGGTCAACCAATTCCGCCTGCCAACCGGCTGGCTCGTTCTCACCTCGACGCCAGACCTTAGCGCGGATCAAACCCTGACCGTTCTCAATGTCCACGCGGAGCTTCGCCGTGTACCACACGTTCGGCTCCCAATCGAACGCCACGTCCTGTTGTACGCGCGGAATCGGCATCCACGAACCTAGACGAATCTTCTTTTCCTTGGCCAGGAGGATCATCACGTAACGGCTGTTGATCAATCCCATGTCGGAGAGCGTCGGGCGACGACCCTCCTTGGGCGAAGCCAGAAGATCCGCCTGAACCGTGTACCCCGTCTCCAACGGAGGACCGCTGTAAGCGCGCATCCGCGCGAACTTGGCAGAAGGCGACGTCGCCAGTTTGTGCAACACGACGCTGCCATCCTTTTTCACAAGCTTCGTCTTCGCGTCCAACCCGATCCAACCCGGCGGTTGTTTGCCTATGGGCATGGTGTCGAACGATTCACGGATCGGCAAGGTGGGACTGATGCGCACACGGGCTGTCGCCTCCTGCTGGGCGATCTTCACGGTCACCGTGCCCGCGGAGAACAAGTTGGCCGGTGACGCGCGGAACGTTCCGTCCAGACCGATCTGACCCGCAACCCCCTTAACCTGCCACGCGCGGGCAGATGCGTTGTCGTCCATGCAAACCTTCGTCGAACCACGGCCCCGATCATTGAAGAGCAGCGCCTGAAACTTGATCTGCTCTCCCGGAGCAAGCGTCACCTCGGCTGGGATGAGTTGGAAGTAGGGCTTCATCGAAGGCGGATCACCCTCGGCGACCTCACGTTCAACGTCCATCGGCGGAGCCGAGGCGAGCGCGACCTGCGTCCCCCTCGATCCCAAGCAGTAGGTGTCGTATCTCGTCATGAAATAGACCCGGCCGTCGGCGACCGCGGGGGAACCTTGAATCTCAACGATCAACCCGTCCGGCCTCGTAAACTCCTTGACGTCTAACGAAACGCACCTGTCGCCAACGTCTCTGAGAATGTGAAAGATTCCGTTGACCTCGCCGACGTAGATCACGCCGTCAGCCGTGACGGTCGGTGAACCCTTCATCGCTCGCCCCAGATCGTATTCCCATCGCTTCTCGCCCGTTCGCGCGTCGAAGGCGTGCATCGTCGCGCCGTTTTCCACCGCGTAGACACGCCCGTTGGCGAGGGCGAGCGACGAGTAGCCGGCCTTGATGCCGTCCACGCGCCACACCTCGCCCGTCTCCGTGATGTCGCCTTCGCCCGACCCGTCGATGCAGACCAACGAACCCATCTCCGTACCGGTCACGTTCTCCTCGCTGTGACTGACGTAGAAATACTTTCCGTCGGCGACCCCGGTCGCGTTTAGACCAGCCCGACTGAATCGGTAGGTCCACACCTTCTCACCCGTCCGCGCGAGCAAGCCGTATACGTTGCCGTCGGCGTTGGGAGCGAACAACATGCGCTTGCCGTCAACAACGCTGACGATCGGCGTGGAGTACGTCGTGTTCTTAGGCCTGCCGCCCGGCTGCGCCCACCAGACGATCTCGCCGGTACGCTTGTCGAAGGCGTAGTAGCGATGGCCCGCCTTCTTGGGACCGGTGCCCCATTGCGTGAGGATGTACGTGAAGCTGATGATGACGCGATCCTCGTCGATCACCGGCGTGTGTAGCCTGCCGCCGTAGCCGCTGGATCGCCCCAACTCCTCCGTCAGCGACCAGCTCCAAAGAAGCTTGCCGTCGCGGTCGAACGCGAACAACTCGCCACCCGTTCCGTGGGCGTAGACGTTTCCCGTTTCCGGGTCACCGGCGACGGAAGTCCAGCCGAGACGATTCTCGACGATGTCCGTGTGAAAGACGTTGAAGCGATGTTCCCAAATGGTCTTGCCGCTGTCGGCGTCGAGACAGATCACGCGTTCCTGCAAGCAAGACCCTTCACCGACCGGCGTGATCGCGTAGACCCGACCGTTCATCACGATCGGCGTCGATCGCCCGCCGACCGGAACCTTCCAGAGAAGATTCTTGCCCTCCTCTGACCAACTCGTCACAACCGCCTGCTCGCGCGAAAGCCCTGTCTGTTCGGGACCGCGCCACGAGGGCCATTCGTTGCGCGGCTGACCCGCTTGACACCCCAGCAGAGCAGACAGCGTCAACGCCAACAACATCAGCGGTATGCATGCCACCCTGCCCTCACCGCCACGCAACGTCGTTTGCAACCCCTTGAAACCCGCAATTCTTCCAACCATAGGCCAATCACCTCGCCGGCTATAACTGAATCGTTCCTTGCGCTTCCGTCCTTACAACACGTCGCAACAGCAGAAACTAACTTGTTTTAGGTTGAACAACGACCCGCCGAGCTTTCATCTCGAACCGTGGCAGCGTACCGGGCTCGACCAGCGTCACGCGAGGCTTAAAGTGCAAACAGTCGCGGAAGCGCTCGGAAATCCGATCCTTCAGATCGGACGTAGCTACCCCGGCGATCGGCTCCACGTCGATGCAAAGATCGGCCAACGCCCCGTCACGATTGGAATAAATGCGGAACTCCGTAATCTCAGGGAACGCGTACAGAAGCCCCTCCACCGTCGACGGGAAGACGTTGTTCCCACGGATCACCATCATATCGTCCGTGCGCCCAAGGATACCGCCGTCCAGCCGGGCGAACGAACGGCCGCACGCACACCGCGTTCTTATCATACGCACCAAGTCACCCGTACGATAGCGGATCAACGGACTTCCCCACCGACCGAGATTGGTCAACACCAGTTCGCCGATCGTGCCGTCTTCGACGGCTTCCCCCGTGCCCGGATCGATCACCTCCGGTACGTATTCGCTTTCGATCACGTGGACGCCGCCCGGAGCGTCACTGCATTCAAAGCTGCACGATCCGATCTCCGTCATACCCGTGTGGTCGAAAACGCGAGCGCCAAAGCCCTGCTCGATCCGCGAGCGCGTCGCCGGAATGCTTCCACCCGGCTCACCGGCAACGATCAACACGCGAACGCTCGACGCTCCCAGATCAACCCCCTGCTCGCGCGCGACTTCCAGCATGCGTAACGCGTACGTCGGCGTACAGCAGACCACAGTCGCCTCGTTCGCCAAAAGGTGCTCAAGCCGCGCCGGCGTGGTCATTCCACCGGCGGGCAGGCAGAAATTACCCAACTCCGTCGCCGCCTCGAAGGCCGCCCAGAAACCCACGAACGGACCAAACGAAAACGGAAAGAAGATTCGGTCCGACGCCGTGACTTCCGCACCGCTGTAGATGATGCCCCAGCACTTCTTGAACCACGACCAGCTCTCCGGCGTGTCGAGCCAGCGAAGCGGAACGGTCGAATTCGTAGTCCCGTCTTCCTGATGCTTATCCTTCGAGGTCGTCCGCCGGGCGTCCGCGTTCTTCGTACCCGAAGTCTGATGAAGCCGAACGTAGCGATTCTTGGCGTAGGTCAGGTTGGTACCGTAAGGCGGATGGTCCGCCTGATCGGCCTGCAATTCGTCGCGCGTTGTAAACGGCAGACCGTCCAGTGGGTCCACCGCAGGATCGAACGAGATACCCTTAAACTTCGCACCGTAAAACGGATTCGTCGCACGAACCTCGCGCAGCATCGCCGCGAGCCTCTTACGCTGAAGCGCCACGAGACCGTCGCGGTCCAGCGTCTCCTCATCCGGCACGAAATAGGCCACGCCCCAACCTCTCAAAAGGGTCGCACGATCACGAGGGCAGGCGATCGTGACCACCAGGACGATGTCACGGTAAAACGCGACCGGGCGACCGACGCACATCCTACTACCGCTCCGTACGCCATGCGAGTGTCTCGATTACGTATCCACGGCGCAACCCCATCAGAAGTAAGAACTTGTAAGCGATCCACGCATACCGATCGGACGTCGCACGGAGACAACTGCACCTACGCGAAGCGATCTGCCGTTGCCCGTAATTTCCGCGTAACGAGCGAGACAGGCGCTTGTACCTACGACGGGAGTCACTACCATGGACCTCGTTCGGGAATCGGAACGTGGCGACACTGCGTGGGTGCGCCGCGTAGCCGGATGCCCTTTGACACAACACAATAACAATGCGAGAACGAACTTTCGCTTGACCTGATGGGTCGCCGGTAGGTGCGCCCCGCAACGAATCAACAAAAGGAGCGAACTCATTATGCGTATGAACCAGCAGTCGACCCTTACCGTCACAAAGATTTTTGCGGTCACGCTTGTCGCGACTGCGCTGTGCGCAGCCACCGCCCAGGCGAGACCCTTGGCCATCTCAGCTTCGCAGGATCAGGCGCGCGTAAGCTCGTTCTCGTTGAACTTCGGCGAACTCGGCGGCGTCGCCAGCGCTCTGATCGCGCAGACTGACCTGACGGTCGAGATCGACGCCGAAACCGGTAGCGCCCGCCTCATCGAGTATCAGCAGGAGATCGACCCGCTCACGCTTCCCGGCGGCTTTAGCACCGGAAACATTCATGTCGAAATCGTCGAAGACTCCTCGTCCGGAACCTTCGACTCACGCACGGGTGAGTTTACCACCAACGAACTCTACGCGATCTTCTTCGACGGTGACCTCAGCGCGTTCGGACTGGAGTCGCCCGTGCTTCTGCCAAGCACGTCGACCGGAACGATCACAATCGATTCCAACACCTCGTCCGGTTCCGTTCAACTGGACTGGGAGGGCGCGAGTGAACTGTCCAACCCGTTCGACCCAGCGACCCCGCTTTCGTTTACCTACATCTGCACGATGAGCACCGCTTTCGTGCCCGAGGCGGACACGATGCTGGAAGTCTCCCTCATCCCCTTCACGCAGAACTTGGCGCTGCCGCGATGGCTCGAGACGAACCTACTCGCGTCGCTGGACCGCTCGTCCTATTTGATCGAGATCGGCCGTGATAACGCCGCCGAACGAAACCTGATCGCCTTTATCAACAAGGTTGACGCATTGGCCGATCGTCGAATCGACGCGGACGACGCCGACATCATGATTGACGTGGCCGAAGCAACGATCTTCCTTCTCGACGCGACCAAGCCAGGCCGCAGAGGCCGCTAACGGACGTGCGTCTTGTTTTCGTGACGTTCCCGCGGGGCCGCCGACCAGGGCGGCCCCGTTTTTTAATGGCCATCAGCGGCGCCGCCAAGCGAGCGTCCGAGCCCACGTCAGTTTGTGCAAAATGAAGATCGCCTACTTAGCCGCAGGCGCCGCAGGCATGATCTGCGGAAGCTGTCTGCGCGACAATCGCCTGGCGGCTACCCTACTTGGCAAGGGACGCGACGTCGTATTGATCCCTCTGTACACACCACTCACCACGGATGAAACCGACGTCAGCAAGGCGCCGATCTACTACGGCGGCATCAACGTCTACCTCGAACAGCGATTTCCTCTGTTTCGTCATTTTCCGAGTTGGCTGTTTCGCTTACTCGATACACCGGCGCTGCTGCGCCGAGTGATGCGCTTTTCGGCAAACGTGGGGCCGGCGGATCTCGGCGCGTTGACCGTCTCCGTCCTCCGCGGCGAGCACGGCGCGCAGCAACTGGAACTTACGAAACTCATTCGCGGCCTCGGAAAGCTCCAACCGGACCTCGTCCATCTGCCCAACTTGCCGTTTGTCGGCGTCGCGCGAGAGTTGAAGCGGTCCCTCGGCGCAAAAATCTTCTGCACCCTTAGCGGCGAGGACATCTTTCTCGACGAGCTGGAGGAGCCCTACCGCACGCAGTCCTTCGACCTCATACAAGAACGCAGCGAAGACATCGACGCCTTCGTGGCGACCTCGAACTACTACGCCGATCACGCGATCAAACATTTTCACCTTCCTCAGGACCGTGTCCACGTCGTACCGATGGGCATTCACGTCGATGATTTTGCAGACGGTGTGGAACCACCGACAGACCCGTTCACGATCAGCTATCTCGCTCGCATATGTCCCGCCAAGGGCCTCTCGAATCTTTGTGACGCACTCGTCAAGCTCCGCGCCGAGGGCAGAAACTGCCGCGTACGCGCAGCCGGTTACCTCAGCCGAACCGACCGGCCGTATCTTGCCGAGATCGAAAAACAATTCGCCCAACAGGACGCCGCGCACGCGTTCGAATACCTGGGCGAGATCGACCGCGCGGGGAAGATTTCGCTTCTGCAATCGTCGCACGTATTGTCCGTGCCGACGGTTTATCACGAGGCCAAGGGGCTCTACGTTCTTGAAGCGCTGGCCGCCGGCGTTCCCGTCGTGCAACCTCGCCACGGATCGTTTCCCGAACTGATAGAGGCGACCGGCGGTGGTTTGCTGTATGATCCCCTGCAGACGTCGGATGCGACCGGACTCGCCGACGCGATCGCGCAACTAATGGACGACCCGGATCGGCGCCGCCGAATGGGTCGAGCGGGTCAGGCGGCCGTCCGGCAGCATTTTAACGACGAAGTCATGGCGGATCGTACCTGGGCGCTGTACGAGAAGGCCTGCTCCGACAACACGAACGCACAATGACCTACGAAACCGGATCCGACCGAGGCGCTTCCAACCAGACCGTCCGGACGGAGTCGATCGATAAGCGCTTTACGACGCGCGGCGGCGAACTCACTGTGTTGAGTGGCGTTTCGCTTTCGCTTTCTTCCGGCGACGCTGTAGCCATCATGGGACCGTCGGGTTCGGGAAAGAGCACCCTACTGAACATCCTGGGGACGCTAGAAAAGCCTTCGGCCGGTCGAGTTCTGATCGACGACCAGGATCCGTTCACCCTTCCCGACGAGCAGCTCGCACGATTTCGCAACACCCGCATCGGCTTTGTCTTTCAGGAGCATCACTTGCTGCCGCAATGCTCGGCACTCGAAAACGTCCTGATGCCGACGCTCGCCCACAAGAGCAACCCCGACGGCACGCAGCGCGCACGATACTTGCTCGAACGTGTGGGCTTATCCGACCGGCTGGACCATCGACCGGCGGAACTCTCCGGCGGTGAGCGCCAGCGAGTCGCCATCGCACGCGCACTGATCAACAGCCCGTCGCTTCTGCTCGCCGACGAGCCTACGGGAAACCTCGACCGAACCAGCGCCGAAACGGTCGCTAAGCTTCTGCTCGATGTGCATCGCGAGGAAAAAACGATCCTCATCGTCGTTACGCACAGTCAGACGCTCGCTGATCACATCGGCCGGCGTTGGGAACTCGCCGACGCGAAGCTCGTGACACAATAGGAATCGCGCCGTGCGACTTGCAACATACCACCGTCGATCCTTGTGGCATTACCGGAGAACGAACCTGGCTGTGGTCCTGGGCGCTGCAGTCGCAACGTCCGCCCTAACCGGGGCCCTGATCGTCGGCGATTCGATGCGGGCGAGCCTGCGCGACGCGGCGCTGGGACGTCTCGGGAAGGTCCAGCACGCGCTGGTCGCTCAACGCTTCTTTCGAGCGGCGCTCGCCGCCGAAATCGCCGGCGTCGACGAAACACACCCCGGTTCCACGTCGACAGCTCCGGTCATCCTTCTAACCGCCGGCGTTACCCACGCCGACAGCCGCCGTCGGTCCAACGGGATCAACCTGCTCGGCGTTGACCGACGCTTCTGGAACCTCGATACGGTTGATCGCGGCACACCCGCCGAGACTTCTTCGGACCGCACCGTCGTTCTCAATCAACCGCTCGCCGACGAGCTGGGAGCCGAAATCGGCGACGACGTCCTCATTCGGACCGCGAAACCCAGCGCCATCTCAACCGAAACGCTGCTCGGCCGTCGCGACGATACGACCTCCACAATTCGCCTTACCGTCGCGTCGATCATCCCGGCGCGGGGGCTCGGCGCCTTTACGCTCGGTGCCCGGCAGGCTGCGCCGAAGAACGCGTTCGTACCGCTTGCGACGTTACAGCGGTCGCTCAAACGGCCGGATGGTGTCAACGCCATTCTGGTCGGCGGAAGCAACGCGGACAATGCGTCATCGCCGGACCTGTCGGCTCGGCTCCAAGACCGCCTCGCGCAAAGCACAACGCTGGCGGACCTGGGCCTATCCTTGCGCGTCGACGAAACGCACGGCTACGTCTCCCTGGAATCCGAAAGCATCTTGATTGAGCCGCCCGTCGAGGAGGCAGCCATCGCCGCCGCCCGGGACGTCGAGGCGCATTCGACATTGATCTTCACGCACCTCGCCAACAAACTCACGCGCGTTAACCCTTTAACCAACGACGGCAACGGATCCGTTTCGACCATCCCCTATTCCATGATCGCCGCGATTGAAGCGTCGAGCCCAACGATGACGGCGCTCACACAACGCCTCGTTGACGGCACAGGAGCGTTGCAACCGGGCGAACTGTTTCTAAACCAATGGGCCGCCGACGACCTCAATGCCCATCCGGGCGATACGATCAGCGTCGAATACTACGTCAGCGGAGCGTACGGGCAGCTTCAAACCCGTTCCGCGACGTTCACGCTCAGGGGCGTCGTCGAAATCCGAGGTGCCGCAGCCGACCCCGGTTTCATCCCCGAATACAAGGGCGTAACGGACACAGAGAACCTCGCCGACTGGGATCCTCCGTTTCCGGTCGACTTAACGCTCGTACGCGACAAAGACGAAGCCTACTGGGACGAGCACCGCACCACGCCCAAAGCGTTCGTAACACTCGTGGACGGTCAGCGACTCTGGGCACACGAGGGTAACCGGTTCGGCCGATTGACTTCCGTGCGGATTCACCCCTCTTCAACCAACGACCTCACCGTACTAGCCCAATGGTTTTCGCGCGCGTTGAGACTTCGTCTTAACCCGGGGCATCTCGGTCTGAGCTTTGAACCGGTTCGTTGGAACGCCGTTAAGGCGAGCAGCGGCAGTACCGACTTCGGCGGCTTGTTCATCGGGTTCAGTTTCTTCCTGATCGGCTCTGCGGCTATGCTCGTCGTACTGCTCTTTCGACTCGGCATCGAGCGCCGTTCCGCTGAGATCGGGCTGCTCCTAGCCACCGGGTTTTCGCCCAAGTCCGTCGCTCGAGCGCTCCTGGTCGAAGGGTTCTGGTTGTCCACTCTTGGCGGCCTGATCGGTCTTGTGGGGGCGATAGCCTACTCGTGGCTTATGCTCGCGGGCTTGCGCTCGTGGTGGGCCGACGCCGTCCATTCGCCGTTCCTTCAACTCCACGTATCACCCGCAACCTGCGCGCTCGGGGCTGTCCTCAGCGTCCTCCTCGCCACCGCCTCTGCACGATGGTCGATTCGCGGCTTGACGCGACGAATGCCGAGGCAGTTGCTGGCCGGCGCCCTTGGGGAGACCGCGCTTACGGACTCCGCGTCCAAACGCCGATTCGCGCCTCGATTGGCCGTCGTCTCCATCGCCGTAGCGATTGCGTCGAGTGTCGGCTCGATGGCACTCGTGGGGGACCGAGGCACACGGGCGACGCTTTTCTTTCTCAGCGGCACCTCGATGCTCGTGGGCTGTCTGGCGATCCTGAGGGTTTGGCTTCGACGGGCGCCGCGCGGACTCATTCGAAAGCCCGGGGCGATCGCCATGCTGCGTCTGGCCATCCGCAACATACCGCGACACGCGGGGCGAAGCACGCTCACCGTCAGTCTGATCGCCTCGGCAACGTTCGTGATCGTCGCCTTGGAGGCGTTTCGATCCGGACCCGGTGAGGCCACACCCGAGCGAACGTCCGCGACGGGCGGATTCGCCTTGTATGCTCAGTCGGCCGTGCCGATCGGATACGACTTGAACACCGCTGGCGGACGCGACGCGATGAACGTAACCGACGCGCTCATCGATCCGCAGCGCGGCGTTCACATTGTCCCGTTTCGACTCCGACCGGGCGACGCATCAAGCTGCCTTAATCTCTACATGCCGTCCAAACCGAGAATCATCGGAGCGACGCAGAGCATGATTGAGCGAGGGGGTTTTCGATTCGCGTCGACACTCGCCGAGACCGACGAGGAGATCGCCAACCCCTGGACGTTGCTCAACAAGACATTCGAGGATGGCGCTGTCCCCGTGATCGGCGATGCCGAGGCGGTCTTGTGGCAACTGCACCTCGGCCTCGGTAAGGATCTGACCGTTCCCGATGAGCGCGGTCAAGACGTAACGCTGCGCTTCGTCGCCCTGCTCCGGGGCAGCGCATTGCAAGACGAGATCATCGTTGCGGAGCGCCGCTTCAATCACCTCTTTCCCAGTATCGACGGTTACTCATTTTTTCTCATCGAAGCGCCCCCCGACATCGCTCAAAACGTCGAGCGCATCTTGGAGCGCGAGCTCGAAGCTGTCAGCTTCGACGTCGGATCGATGAGCAAGCGCTTGGCAGACTACAACGCGGTGAAGAACGCCTACCTGTCGACCTTCCAGATGTGGGGCGGACTCGGTTTGCTG
>JADFRO010000377.1 GCA_022561255.1 Planctomycetota bacterium
TATGACGGAGAGGATCAGACCTTTCCTGTTGGAGCAACGGGCGAGGCCGTCAAGTTTACGATCTTAAAGGAGAAGTGTCCCAACCGTCGCGGCATCGAAATGTTGATTGAGGCAGCCGGCGGTAAAACGCTGCCGTTTGACGATTTTGTGGAGCAGACGGGCAAGGGATCATTCCGGGCCGCGTGGATTGTCGGCGGTTACCCCAAGCCGTGGGTCGAGCCGTCAACGGCGAAGCTCACTGCCAACCTGGAGCTGCTGGTGGTGCAGGACATGTTCGAGAGTGCTTTGCTCGCCGGAGCGGCCGTCGTCCTACCGATGTGTGCGTGGGTCGAGCGTGAAGGAAGTTTTGTGAACGCCGCAGGGATCGTCCAGCCGTTCGAGCGCGCCATCGCTCCGCCGGATGGCGCGCGGCGCGATGGGCAGTACCTGTATGAGATCGCGGGACACACGGGCCTTTACGACGCGGATCACGTGCGAGAGATGATGGCCGAAGCGATCCCGGCGTTTGCCGAGCTGTACGAGGCGCCCGAGCCGGCGCTTCACGCCCACTAGGGGCGAATGACGAAGAATCGTAACGGATCATGGGTGAGTTCCTGACGAGTCAGTTCGGCGTAAGTATCGTGCTGGCCATGGTCGCCATTGGCGCGATTCAGGGCGTCGTAGCCTACTGCATTTACTTCGAGCGGAAGATCGCCGCGTGGACGCAGGATCGCTGCGGACCCAACCGCGTCGGGCCGGCCGGTCTTTTGCAGCCGATCGCCGACGGGCTCAAGTTCGTTTTCAAAGAGGACGTGATCCCCGGCTCGGTCGATAAGCCGCTCTTCGTTCTTGCGCCTGCGGTGATGTTTGTCATCGCATTCATCGGGTTCGCCGCGATCCCGTGGGGCGGTCAATTGCTGTTGGGTGATCATCTCGTGAACATCCAGGTGGCCAACCCCGACATCGGCTTGTTGTACATCCTGGGCGTTGGTTCGATGAGTGTCTACGGCGTGGTGCTGGGCGGCTGGGCGAGTAACAACAAATATTCTTTCTACGGCGCGATTCGCGCGACGGCGCAAATGCTCAGCTACGAAATCCCGATGGGGCTTTGCATTCTGGTCGTTGTGCTGACGGTGGGTACGTTACGGCTGGAGACCATCACGCTGGAGCAGACGGGCTACTGGGCGGGTGGATGGGTACCTCAGTGGAACGTTTTTCTGCACCCCGTCGCGTTTTTCGTGTTGTTCATCACCGTACTGGCCGAGACGAACCGTACGCCGTTCGACATGGCCGAGGCGGAGCAGGAGCTGGTCGGTGGCTACCACACGGAGTACAGCGCTCTAAAATTCGGCATGTTCTTCCTGGCTGAATACGCCCACATGATCACAGCCAGTGCGTTCATCGCGGTGTTGTTCCTGGGGGGATGGCATTTTCCATGGTGGTCGTTAACGCAACCTGAAGCGACGGGGTGGGCGGCGGTGCTTGCGAAGATCGGCGTTCTTTCGGCGAAAATCGCCGCGTTCCTGTTTGTGATGATGTGGATTCGCTGGACGCTGCCGCGTTTTCGGTTCGATCAGTTGATGCGGCTGGCGTGGAAGGGACTGATTCCTCTAACGCTGGCGCTTGTTGTCATGACGACCCTGCTTCTCTACGTCGGGGAGCATCGTTCACCGATGTGGGCGCTTTCGGGCAATCTCGGCGTCGTCCTGTTCGTCGTCGGGTGGACGAGCCTGCGCCGAACCGAAATTACCGGAAGGCAGGCGAACATGCCCAAAATCACTGCAAACGCCCCGCGTCTGCGGGCGGAGGTAAGTGCATGATTCGCGACGAGGACGTTATCAGCGTCGACGCGCCGGAGCTGAGCGTGCTCGAAAGACTCTATCTGCCGCAGATTTTCACCGGCATGAAGACGACGTTCGTTCACATGATTCGGAGTATGCTTGGGAAAACTCGAACCGTTCAGTACCCTGAGCAGAAGCGCGATGTGCGTCTGGACAACTATCGCGGCGTCCATCGTCTCAATCGCGACGAGGACGGACGCGTGGCCTGCGTCGCGTGTTTCATGTGCTCAACAGCCTGTCCCGCTGATTGCATTCACATCGAAGCGGTCGAGTCACCCTGGCCTGACAGGGAAAAATACCCCGCGAAGTTCGACATCGACGAACTTCGCTGCATCTACTGCGGCATGTGCGAGGAGGCGTGTCCCGTCGACGCGATCGAGCTCACGCATCAGTACGACCTCGTCGGTCGAACGCGCGAGGAGATGATTCTCGATAAGGAAGAGCTCCTGGCGATCTACGACGTCACAAAAACCGAAGCACCACGGAAGAACCCGAAAATCACCGGCTACGTGAACACCGGAGACCGCGAAGATAAACCAACGACGACCGACGAGCAGCCGCACGAACCCGTAGGAACGAGCACGGCGTGAGTGTAACGACGGTCTATCTTCTCTATCTGGTTTTCGTCGCGGGCGGAGCGGCTCTTCACTTCGCGATGCCTCGCCCCCACAAGTCAAACGCTGGGGTAGCCGCGTTACTCGGCGTGGCTGCGCTGGTGGGGTTGCTCACCCTG
>JADFRO010000054.1 GCA_022561255.1 Planctomycetota bacterium
CAGGCACTGATGAGGCAACCCACGCAACAAGGAGGCAAGGAAATGAAATCAACACAGCTCGCCGTGGTCGCGCGCGCGATCAACGCTTTCCTTCAAAACGTCCGCGTTTGTCAGCTCCAACGCGTGCTAGGTGGACTTTGCCTTCGCCGCCATCCGGCGTTGCTCAAGACTGGCGAACACCCAAGGCACGTAGTTCTGCTCGAAGGCCTCAAGCATTTTGGTGACATCGGCCTTCGCGATATCGCTCTTGTCGAGCGCCTGCAGGCGCCGCAGGGCTCCGTGAAATGCTCTGTGTGAGTCCTTCAGGATCAGATCCATCATCTCCTTGGGCAATGAACCTTTTTCCGTCTTGACCCGATCGAAAAGCAAGTCAGACCACGTCGAAGCCGTGATCCCGCAGCCGGCGCGAGCGCTCCTGGTCCACAACAACCACATGACAGCCACGCTGGGGCGACACTACGCCGAGCCGGTCGCACTGACCGTCCTGGATCATCGACATTCGGGCGACGACTATCGGCGGAAGATCATTCTGACCGTCGGCGACGGCCGAACCGTTGAGGTCGGCGTTGTGCGACTCAATCTCAAGTACGTCAGCCAAGACGTTCGGGCAGCTATCGTCGAGCGCCGAACACCACTGGGCGACATTTTGGGTAAGCACGGCGTGCTGACGCGTGTCGAAGCGAAATGGTTCCTACGGTTCCCACCGACGACACCGGTTGTAGAATGCTTCACTCCGCGACCGACAGGCGATGTGTACGGGCGACTGGGTTTGATTTACTGCGACGGTGAGCCGGCTGTGGAACTGCTTGAGATCGTTCCCGGCTGAGCAGCCGCGTCCAATCGGCGGTATCCCCGTCGGAGCGTTGGGATGGTCGTTTATGGACTCATCATACGACTGCGTGGTGATCGGCGGCGGACCGGCTGGAGCGACCGTTGCAACGATCCTTGCGGACCTCGGCCATCGCACTGCCATCCTCGAACGCGCGACCTTCCCGCGACATCACATCGGCGAGTCGCTGATGCCTCAGACCTATTGGACGTTCAAGCGTCTGGGAATGTTGGATAAACTTCGCACTTCGGATTTTCCTCTGAAACAGAGCGTGCAATTCGTCTCCGCCTCCGGCAAGGACTCGCAGCCGTACTACTTCACCGATCGTGATCCCGGCGAATGGTCGGTGACGTGGCAGGTATGTCGCGACCGGTTCGACCGCTTGATGCTCGACAACGCACGCGAGCACGGCGTCGTCGTTCACGAGGGCGTTGGAGTCCGCGAAGTACTGTTCGAGCAGGAGCGCGCCGTCGGCGTTCGCGCCCTGGTCGGCGGAGCAGAGCGGCGGATCGACGCGAAGGTTGTCGTCGATGCCACCGGCATGTCCGCGATTCTCTCGCGACAACTGGGCATCTGGGCTCCGGACCCCGTGCTCAAGAACGGCTCGATCTACGCCTACTACAAAGGCGCTCACCGCGACGAAGGCCGCAACAGCGGCGCGACCCTGGTGATTCACACGAACGATCGCGCGGGATGGTTCTGGTCGATCCCCCTTCCGGATGACGTCACGAGCGTCGGCATCGTGGCCAAGCCTTCCTATCTGTTCACCAACCGCGGCGATAAGCCCCTGACAACGCTGGCTGAGGAAATCAAAAAATGCCGCGGGATCGAGCGACGCTTGGAAGGGGCGACCTGCATCAGCGAAGCCTACGTAACCAGCGATTTTTCTTATCGTGCAAGCCGCGTAGCCGGTGATGGTTGGGTACTCATCGGCGACGCCTTCGGTTTTCTCGACCCGGTCTATTCGTCGGGGGTGTTCTTAGCGCTTAAAATGGGCGAGTTCGCGGCGGACGCCATTCACGACGGTTTCGAGGCCGGCGATCTCAGCGGCGAGCGGCTGGGAAAGTTCGGGCCCAAAGTCGCGGCTGGAATGCACCTCATTCGCCAGTTGATCTACGCCTTCTATGATGAGGGATTCAGCTTCGGGCGCTTCAACAAAGAGCATCCCGAATACCACGACCACATCGTGCGACTTCTGATCGGGGACATTTTCAACGACGAGGTCGGCGAGGTCTTCGACGCTATGAAAGAATCGATCGACCTGCCCGATCCGGTTCCGCTCGCTGGGAGTGCCGCGTAATGAGAGTGCTCGTCTACGGCCTGCTCGTTCTGCTGGCGATCGTTCACCAGGACTATTGGTGGTGGGACAAGATTGATCCGCTGGTGTTTGGGTTTGTTCCGATCGGCCTGGCGTACCACGCGGGCGTTTCGATCGTCGCGGCGATTCTCTGGGCGATGGCCGTGAAATACTGCTGGCCCGCCGACGCTGACGTAGTGGACGCGATGGGCGGGTCCGGCGTAAACGACGGAGACCACGCATGACCGGTGGGCTCATAGCCGTCACGATCATCATCGGGTACCTCGCGCTGCTATTGCTGCTCGGGGTCGTTAGCAGCCGCCTGTTTCGTGGCACCTCGGCGGACTTCTTCCTCGCCTCGCGCGGTATCGGTTCGTTTCTGCTGCTGATGTCTTTGTTCGGTACGACGATGACGGCGTTCGCGCTGGTCGGAAGCAGCGGCGAGGCGTTTCGTTCCGGCATTGGCGTCTACGGAAAAATGGCCTCGTGGTCGGGCATCATACACTCCGCCTGCTTTTTCCTTTTGGGGATCAAGCTCTGGTCGTTCGGCAAGCGGTACGGCTACGTGACGCAGATCCAGTTCTTTCGAGATCGTTTCGAGTCCGACAAGCTCGGCCTGCTGCTGTTTCCGATTCTCGTCGGGCTCGTGATCCCCTACTTGTTGATCGGCGTGATCAGCGCGGGGACGGTGATTCAGGGCGTTACGGGCGGCGCGTTTCCCGAGACGTTCCCAAGCGACGTTGCCCGCTTCAACGGAGCCGTTCCGTATTGGCTCGGCGCCGCAGTAATTTGCCTTGTGGTTATGGTCTACGTTTTCCTCGGAGGCGTTCGAGGAACCGCTTGGGCGAACGCGTTTCAGACGATCGTCTTCATGGTGCTGGGCTGCGTAGCGTTTGTTGTTGTCGCTCAGGAGCTCGGCGGAGCGTCGAAGGCGACCGAACTCGTGCGCGAGTACAACCCGACGCGACTCAAAGCCGCCGCCACGCCGGAGGACCATGCGACGTACGAGCAGAAGCTCGCCGCCTGGGAGAAAGATCCAGCCGGCGCGATCATCAAACCGATGGAGCCACGCGGAATTCCGAGGTTGGCGTTTTTGACGTACATGTTCATTCCGTTGAGCGTCGGGATGTTTCCGCACCTGTTTCAGCACTGGTTAACCGCCAAGTCCGCGAAGTCGTTTCGACTCGCCATCGTCGCGCACCCCATCATGATTATGATCGTGTGGGTGCCTTGCGTCTTGATCGGCGTTTGGGCGACGTCGGCAGTCATGGACGGCAGACCCGTCATTCCACCCAACTTCCCGAGTCCCAACGCGGTGCTGATTCTGATCGTCAAGAAGATGACCGATCCGGTGCTCGGGGGGTTTCTAACGGCTGGCATACTGGCAGCCATTATGTCCAGCCTCGACTCGCAGTTTCTGTGCATCGGCAGCATCTTCACCAACGACATTGCGGCACACTACCTCGCGAAGGATCGCCTGACCGATCGTCAAAAGGTTCTGCTCGGTCGGCTGTTTGTCGTGGCGATTGTTATCGTGACCTACGTCATTGCCATCAAGTTCAAGACGCGTACGGTGTTCGGGATGGCGATATGGTGTTTCAGCGGGTTCGCGAGCCTGTTCCCGCTCGTGTTCGCCGCGGTCTATTGGAAACGCGCGACCAAGGCGGGCGCCTATGCTTGCGTCATTACCGCCGCTGGCGCGTGGTTGTGGCTTTTCAAGCAGTCCGGGTACGGCGCGGACCGAGATTTTCTGTTTTTCGACATGATGCCGGTCGCCACGATGATCATGGCTTCGACGGCCGCGTTGGTTTTGGTTTCACTCGCTACGCGTCCGCCCTCGAGCGCAACGATCGACAAGTTCTTTGGGAAGGTACGCGATGCTCGCTGAGTTTCAGATGACCCGGCGCGTGCAGTTCGCCGAGACGGACCTGGCCGGTGTGTTGCACTTTGCCAACTACTACCGGTACATGGAAGAGGTCGAGCACGCATTCTGGCGGTCGGTCGGTTGCAGCGTGATCACGAAGCTGGACGGGCGTGAGGTCAGTTGGCCTCGCGTCAAGACCTCGATGGAGTATTTCGTTCCGGCGCGTTTCGATGATGAGTTGGGACTCTCGCTAACGATCACGAACGTTTCTAATCGATCGATGAGTCTCGAAGTGGATTTTCTGCGAGGAGACGAGAAGATCGCCACGGGGAAGACCAAGGCGGTCTGTTGCTCGATGCTCGACGGACGGTTTTCGTCCATCGCGATTCCCGAACAGCTTCGGGCTGTGTTGGAGGGAGAAAAGGAAGCGGCAAGCTGATTCAGATCGCTTGGCGAATCGAAAGGATAACGCTATGACGCGGTACGTTGTGTTACTAAATTTCTCGAAAGAAGGAGTCGGTGCGATCAAGAGTTCGGTCGATCGAGCGCGAGAATTCAAGGCCGCCGCCACCAAGATGGGTGCTTCGGTTGAGTCGCAGTATTGGACGTTGGGCGAATACGACGGCGTCTTCGTGCTCAGCGCTCCGGACGAGGCGACCGCGGCCGCCCTCGTACTCGAGTTGGGTCGACGCAGCAGTGTGCGTACGACGATGCTGCGGGCGTTCGACGAGACGGAATTCAAGACGATTGTGGAAAAGGTCGGTTGACCGCACCGTCGGTTCAACTGGGAGCGTATCGATGAAGCTTTGGATGTTGTTTGTTGGGATAACGATTATCTGCTGGGGTTCGTACGTACCGATGATCCATCACGGTCAACTGGCGTTCGGCAGCAAGAACGCGGCCCTGCGCGCCTTTCTGTTCGTCGGTGTCGCGTACGTCATCGTGGCTGGTACGGTTTTGGTCTATGTCGTAATCAGCAAGAGTGAGCCGTTGGACATAACCCGCGGCGGCGCGACGATATCCACGCTCGCCGGAATCCTCGGCGCCGTTGGAGCGTTGGGCATCGTCTTTGCGACAAAAAACGGTGGCCAACCGCTGATCGTCGCACCGCTCGTGTTCGCCGGAGCGCCGATCATCAACACACTCGTCTCGATGCTCTGGGACAAGCCAGCCAAGCCGCCGGGCGCGCTCTTTTTTCTGGGAATCGTAATCGCCGCGTTGGGCATGACCATGGTGCTGCGGTTTCGACCCATCGCCCACCGCCCTACGCCCGTCGAGGCGGTCCATGCGCTTCCCGACGTTGAATCCCCACAAGGTGGTACGGATGCGTAATCGACTCTCCATCCTAAGCGTATGGCTCAGCGTTTCGCTGACGGGGGTTGTGTCGGCCCAGCCGCTGCCCACGCACAGCTCCGCAACCGACTGGCCTATGTTTCGCGGTGACGCTCAAAACACCGGCGTTGCTTCAAGCTCACTCCCGCAATCACTAAGCGTTCAATGGAAAGTCCAACTCGGCGACGCGACTGCTTCGACGGCTGCCATCGTCGACGGCGTCGTGTTCATCGGCGCCGACGACGGCGTGCTGTCCGCCCTCGACCTTGAGACCGGCGAAACGCGCTGGCGCTACAAGACGGAGGAGGCCATACGATCGTCACCGACGGTCGTCGACGGGACGGTTATCTTCGGAGATCAAGAAGGGATCGTTCACGCCGTTGACGCAAAAACGGGGACCGGTCGCTGGAAGTTCACGACGGACGGAGAAATCATGTCGGCGGCGATTCCCGTAAACGGGCGCATCGTCTTCGGGTCGTACGACGGATCCGTTTACTGCCTGTCACAGCGGGATGGATCCCTGCAGTGGAAGTTTGAGACCGAGGGACGTGTACACGGCACGCCGGGCGTCATCGATGATCACGTCCTCGCCGCCGGTTGCGATGAGTACTTGCACGTTCTTCGTTTGTCGGACGGTAAGTCCGTTCGTCGAATTCCTATGGGGTCCGTTTCGGGAGTATCGGCTGCCATCATTGGCCGGCGCGTGTACGCCGGCACGTATAGCCACAAAACCCTGGGAATCGACTGGAAAAGCGGAAAGATCGTTTGGACCTACGCGGACCCCGATCGCGAGTTCCCCATCATGTCATCAGCGGCGGTAACGCCCGAGGCGATCTTCGTCGGCGGTCGCGACAAGCGCCTGCGATCAATCAGCACCAAAAAGGGCGAGCTGTTGTGGAGCTTTGTGACCAGGGGGCGCGTCGACTCGTCCCCGGTAGTCGTTGGAGATCGCGTGTTCGTGGCGTCGGCCGACGGAACGCTATACGCTGTGGAGCGAGCAACGGGCAAGGAGCGATGGCGTTTCGAGACCGGAGCACCGATCAGCGCATCGCCCGCCGTCGCCGCCGGCCGTCTTGTGATCGGCAATGAGGATGGGATGGTATATTGTTTCGGACCGCCGTCGCGAACCACGCGTGAGGGATCATGACGGTGGCGAACGGCAGACGAGATCTTTTCAAAACATTCATGAGCGGAGAGCTCAACAGGGGAATCGGGCTGGAACCAAACACAAAGGAGCAAGATCGTGCGAACCAACATGTTTTGTAGACGAACTACGCGGCGTACGTTCGCCGCGTGGATCTTGGCTGGCGTCGTCGCAGTGTGCCTCCTCGCCACGCCATCCGCGTCGGCACAGTGGCTGCAATGGGGCGGACCGAATCAAGATTTCAAAGCAGATGCAAAGGGCCTCGCCGCCAGTTGGCCGACGGATGGCCCCAACAAGCTGTGGCAGCGCGATTTGGGCGACGGATACTCCGCGATTCTCGCGGACGCGGGACGCCTCTACACCATGTTCCGTAGCGATGACAAGGAGGCCATCATCTCCCTCGATGCCAAGACCGGCAAGACGATTTGGGAGCACCGCTACGACTCGTCACCGCGCGAGGATCACGCCCATGAGTTCGGCGACGGTCCCCGATCAACACCGCTGATTGCCGGCGACCGGCTCTTTGCGATCGGCGTTGAAGGCAAGATGCACTGCCTGGACAAGAAGAGCGGGAAGGTCTACTGGAGGCGCGATCTCTGGACCGAGTTTGAAGGCAACGTGCTCAACCACGGGTATGCTTCCAGTCCGATCGCATACAAGAACACCGTGATTACGCTGGTCGGCGGCAAAGGCGCCGGCATCGTGGCGTTCGATCAAGCCAGCGGCGACGTCGTTTGGAAAAATCAGGACTTCGAGAACAGCTATTCGTCACCGAAGATCATCCGCGTCGACGGCGAGGATCAGCTCGTGACGTTCATGGCTGAGCAGATCATCGGCGTGGACCCCAACAGCGGAGCGCTGAAATGGGAGTACCCCTGTGCGAACCGGTGGAAGCAGAACGTCTGCATGCCCACCTGGGACGAAGCGAGCAATACGCTGTTCTTTTCAGCTTCGCAAGTGGGGTCGCGCGGTCTGAGACTCAAACGCGACGGCGATAAGACCAAGGTCGAGGAGATCTGGTTTACGCGAAAGATTCATCTCTACCACGTTACGTCGGTGAAAATCGGCGACTACGTGTACGGTTCCACCGGCAACCGCGCGCCGAATTTCTTCTCCGCCATCAACATGAAAACCGGCGAAATCGCGTGGCGCGAGCGCGGTTTCGCCAAGGCGACCTGCGTGCTGGCCGACGGTAGGATCATCATCCTGGACGAGGACGGCAACCTGGCATTGGTCACTGCGACTCCGGACAAATTCACCGTACATTCCAGATTCGAGCTGTTCGACAAGGTCGCGTGGACCGTGCCGACGATCGTAGGCAAGACGATGTACGTTCGAGACAAAGAGAAGATTATGGCCCTGGACATCGGCTGATCGCTCTGCAACCGGAAGGGCGAAGCTTGTGGGGAGGGCGAAGCTCCTGCTGAGCCCCGGCTCCGACACTGCTTGCGGCTCGGCGGGAGCCTCACCCTCCCCCATTAGACAGCCGCTACGAGAGAGAGGAAAACAATTGATGAACAAGAACACTAGTAATCGTCGCTCGTGCTGGACGCTATCGTCCTGTTTCACGTGCGTTTTGCTCCTGGCGATACTGTCGCCCCTCGCGTCGGCGCAGTGGCCTGGCTGGGGCGGTCCCAACCGGAACTTTACGGTAGACGTGAAGGGTCTTTCGACCCAGTGGTCCACCGACGGCCCCAAGCAGGTGTGGAGTCGCGACCTTGGCCCCGGCTACTCCGCCATCGCGGTTGATCAGGGACGGCTCTACACGATGTATCGCAAAGGAAAGAAAGAGGTCGTCGTGGCGCTCGATGCGGAAACGGGTAAGACCGTTTGGGAGCATCAGTACGACGCGTTTCTTCTTAAGGATATGGACCCACAATTCGGCGAGGGGCCTAATGCGACGCCGCTTGTTCACGACGGTCGCGTTTATACGCTAGGAATCGCCGGGCGTTTGGAATGCGTGGACCAGAAAACAGGGAAGCGTATCTGGTCCAGCGGTCTCGTACAGAAGTTGAAGGCGACCGTTCCCGAGTTCGGTTTCTCATCGAGCCCGATCGCCTACAAGGATACGCTAATCGTGTCGGCCGGCGGCAAAAACGCAGGCGTCGCGGCTTTCGATCTTAAGACCGGAAAACTGCGCTGGCGAAAACACGATTTCGTCGATACCTATTCGTCGCCCCTGGTGATCAACGTCGACGGTGAGGATCAACTGGTCCTGCTGGTGGACCGTGAGGTGGTCGGCTTGGACCCCACCACCGGCGACCTGAAGTGGCGTTTCCCGCATGAAAACCAGTGGAAGACGAACATCTCGATGCCCGTTTGGGGCGACGACGGTCTTTTGTACGTTACGTCCGGCGGCACGGCCGGTAGCCGAGCGCTCAAACTGACGCGCAGCGCAGACGTAACATCCGTCGAGGAGGTTTGGACGAACAAAAAAGTGAAGATCGGACAAGGCAACGTCATCCGAATCGGAGATCAAGTCTACGGGTCCGGCGGCGGAAGCGGCCCCGCGTTCATCTCTTCGCTCAACGCCAAGACCGGTGAACTAAACTGGCAGAAGCGCGGCTTCGCAAAGGCGATGATTCTTCACGCCGACGGCAAACTCATCATCCTGGATGAAAACGGAAAGCTGGGTATCGCAACGGCAACGCCGGACGATCTGACGGTTCACTGCGAGTTTGACTTGCTCACAAAACCTGCCTGGACCGTCCCGACGTTGGTCGGCAAGCGCCTGTACGTCCGCGACAAGGTAAAGATCATCGCCCTGGACTTGGGATGATGGATTTTGGACAGCACAGCGTGTGCCACGACAGCATCATAACCTTGTAATGTCCGCGCAAAGTCTGTGCCAACGAGGAGTTCAGTAATGAAGCAACAGAAGGTGCCGCGTGTTACCGCCGCGGTGCGCAGTAGTCCTTGGACTTGGATGGTGGCAATCGCAGCCGTCAGCGCGACTTCGACAAGCGCCCACGCGCAGTGGTCGCAGTTCGGCGGTCCCAACCGCAATTTCACGGTCGACGCCAAGGGTCTGGCGGACAAGTGGCCTGAGGAAGGCCCGCGACGCATCTGGGAACGCGATCTCGGCGACGGCTATGCCACCATCGTTGTCGATAACGGCGTGTTGTACACCATGTACCGCAAAGACGCGGATGAGTTTACCGTTGCGCTCGACGCCAAGACGGGAGAGACGATCTGGGAGCACGGGAACCCCTCACCGTTCACGAAGCTGATGGCAGAGTACGGCCCCGGTCCGCATTCCACGCCGCTGATTGTGGGAAACCGTCTCTACACAATCGGAACGAACTCGGTGATGCACTGCTTCAACAAGAAGACCGGAAGAGTTCTCTGGAAGCATGATCTGGTGGACGAATTCGGCGCCCCCATTCCCGGCCGGGGATACGCATCCAGCCCCATCGCCTACAAGAACACCGTGATCGTCCCCGTAGATCGCCCGCGAAAGGACCAGGAGGGCCAATCCGAGGGCGACGCAGAAGCAACCGCCGAGACGAAGGAGCCCCCGGAAGCTCAAACGTTGATCGCCTTCGATCAAGAGACCGGCGCCGTCGTCTGGAAGGCGTTGGACTTTGCGGTGTCCTATTCCTCTCCGATTCTAATCACCCTCGATGGCGAAGATCAGCTTGTGCTCTTCACCGCGCAGGATCTGATCGGGGTCGACCCTGACAACGGCGCGTTGCTGTGGAGTCATCCCTTCCACACGCAGTACGGGGCCAACATCTCGACGCCTCTATGGAACGGCGAGGACCTGCTCTTCTGCTCCGCCGCTTACGGATCGGGCGCCCGCGTGATCAGGCTGCGCCGGGACGGCGGAAAAACGGTTACCGAGGAACTGTGGCATAGCAGGAAGATGCGCATCCATCACGGAAACGTGATCGCTATCGGGGATTACGTCTACGGTTCCAGCGGCGACTCCGGACCGGCGTTCTTCATTGGCATAAACATAAGAAACGGCAAGGTCGCCTGGCGCGAGCGCGGATTCACGAAGGCGAACTGCGTCTACGCCGACGGCAAGGTCATCATTCTCGACGAAGACGGCCAGCTCGGACTCGCGACGGTGACGCCCAAGGGCATGACGGTACATTCCAGGTGTACCGTGGCTGAGCGTTACGCCTGGGCGGCGCCGACGCTGGTCGGCAAAACGCTGTTCGTTCGGGATCGCAAGAAGATCATGGCCCTCGACCTGGGACGATCTTGGGCTGCCCCTGACTAGACCCTCGGATGATCCCTTCTTGCAGGTGTCGCGCGGATGACACTGCCCCGAGCCGCGGGCTTTAGCCCGCGCGGTTTCCTGACATTCGACACCGGTCGAAGCCTGGTGGACTCGGAATACGGAAACGGGAGATGCTCCCACCGGGCCGGTGCCCGCTCTTCCAGGCTGCAGGTCCGGATGACGATGCATGGCTGATCGACCCTACAAGATCATGCTCGTCGAGCCCGATTCGGAAACGGTCGAGATTCTCGTCGCCTCGCTCACGCGGCGTTTCGACGCCCACATCAGTTGCGTGGTGGACGCGGAGACCTGCCTGGACGTCGAACTCGTCGAACCGCACGATCTGGTCATCGCCGAATGGGAGTTGGGCGACTCGGATGGGTTACGCCTCGCCGAACAGCTCCTATCGCTAAGCGATCGGCCGGTGATCCTCATGGCCGAGGCGCCGAGCGCCGAGGACGCCGTTGCGGCTCTGCGGACGGGTGTGAAAGACTTGTTTTGCAAGCCGTTTGCCGTCGGAGAACTGCTCGACGCAGCCGGGCGGATTCTCGACGGTCACGACCTCAAACGCCGGCGCCAAGTCAAGTACCACCGCCTCCGCAAGCTGGTTCGCCGTGTGATTCGCGAGCGGCGTGATCTCAACAAACGGATCGAACTGGTCTGCCGTGATCTGGTCGACGCCCAGCGCCGGCTCGTTAACCGCGTCGCCGAGGTCGAAGGACTTCGGCCCAGACCGTCGAAGTAACCTCGGTCGTTTAGAGCATTTCGTAGTTCTGATGTAACTTGCCGCGTTGCTCACGGCCTTGTACGATTCGATCATGTTGGAAACCCGGAGGTAAATGTCGTGAAGAAGATCAGCCTAGTGGCAATTCCTTTCGTCATCATGGCGACGGCGAGCGGGCTGACCTGCATCTGGTGGACGTACGTCAATTGGGGATGGTTTGCGGCGGGAGTTGCACCCTTCTTCTTCCCGATCACGGTTCTGGTGGTCCCTGCGGTCGGTGCGTATAATCACGGGCAGACCTGGCTCCTGTGGACCTACATTCCGTGGGTGCTTGTGTTGATCTCGCTCGCTCTCCCGAAGCGATACAAAGATGCCCTGAGCGACTGGTGAGCAAAGCCCCCGTGAATACGAGTCTCTTCCCAAAAAAAAATGGTTACTGGCACGTGCAGTGCCATTACGGGGCACGCAGTTTGAGG
>JADFRO010000378.1 GCA_022561255.1 Planctomycetota bacterium
TACTCCGGTCACTGAGGGGCGCGGTGCAGGGCGTTACGCGTTCTTGCGGCGCCGCCGCGGAATGCGCCACGTCCATAACACCAGACCGCTTACCGACGTGAGGATCGCCAGCACACTAGCGCCTGTTAGGAGTGGGTGATTAAAATCGTCTCGCTCGCTGTAGTCCATGATGTGCAGCATCCAGAAGAAATCGAAGAGTCGCCACGGTTGGTTTCGCCGCTTCAGCACTTCGCCGGTGATGGGCGAAATGTATAGGTGGGTCTCTTTCGGATGATCCATGATGATCTGATACACGGGCATCGTTCCACCTCGGAATTCAAGTGGAGGCTCGCCCTCAAGCAGCTTCAGCGAAGCGATTTCAACTTGCGGCTCAAAGTCAGCCAACGCGGCTTCGCGAGCCTCTTGCTCTGTGATCCTCGCCAAGACCTCACCGGTCGCAGCATCGACAGCTCCTGAGGATTGGCCGTCTTGATCCAGGAGTTCGTAGACGGTGCGGCCAAAACGTTCGCGCAGTCGCAGTTGCGCGGGCGCGCCAGAGATGAGTTTTTCGGCTACGGCCGCTTCCACCGCCTCGGCCGCAGTGACCGCTATGCGGTCGACGCGAACGGGCTTGGCCGGCTGCTCGCGGCGTTCAAGATCGCCGTGAACGTCGTCGAGGTCGAGAATCGAGAACATGAACCCGCCGATACTCCAAGCGAGAAGCTGGAGTCCCACAATCAGGGCGATCCAGCGGTGTGCGACGTACCACCGTTTCTTCCAGCTCATTGCAGTTCCCACCGTTAGGCCGGGTCCTTGCGCGTTGTGGCTCGATCGCGTGCATTATATTTCGTTTGTGCGATCCGGTTCTGCCCCGATGGTCGCGTCTGAGGATGCGGCGTCAAGCGGTCGTTCGGTCGAAAGGGGCTGCGCAATTTGTTGGGCGAGGCAGCGCGTGCGCAGTCCCGTGCTGCACGGGTATTCAATCCGCATCGTTGCTACATGTCGTGGTATTACTTTTTGGCTGCAGCGCCGGACTTGGGCTTTCGATACTGCTCTATGATCTCTTCCTGAACGGATGCGGGACACTTACGGTAGGCCGTGAACTCCATGGAGAAGGTCGCCTGCCCCTGGGTCTGTGATCGCAGATCGGTTGAGAACCCGAACATGTTGGCGAGCGGTACTTCTGCCAGGAGAATGACGACGTTCGCCTTGATTTCACTGCCGATGATGAGTCCGCGTCTTGAGGAGAGATCGCCGCTGACGTTACCTTGAAACTCCGCAGGCACCTCAACCTCGACGCGCATGATCGGTTCGAGAAGCGTGGGTTTAGCGTCTCGCACAGCCTGCCTAAAGGCCGCTCGCGCGCAAACCTGGAAGGCCAGGTCGGAGGAGTCGACGGCGTGCGACGAGCCGTCTTCGAGCACCATCTTAACGCCCACCACCTCGAACCCGGCAACCGGGCCCTTGGATCGGGCCATCTGAAAACCCTTGTCGACCGATGAGATGTATTCCGTGGGAATGCGCCCGCCGGTGATCTTGTTCTCGAACTCGTAGTCCTCTTCTCCGTCGAGCGGTAGCGGTATGAGCGTACCCGCGACGTGGGCGTATTGTCCGGACCCGCCCGTCTGTTTCTTGTGTTTGTAATTGAAAGACGTCTCGACGGTCGGGGCTTCGCGGTATTGAACGCGCGGTTTGCCGACGATGACGTTGGCTTTGAATTCGCGCCGCATCCTTTCGACGTAGACCTCCAGGTGCAGTTCGCCCATACCCGAGATGATGGTTTGGCCCGCCTCGTCATCAAAATGTGCGTGGAAGGTCGGGTCTTCCTTGACGAATCGGTTGAGCGCTTTGGACATTGGGTCGCGATCAGCCGTACGCTCGGGTTCGATGGCGATGGAGATGACGGGTTCGGGGCAGTGCATGCTCTCGAGCGACACGTTGATCTCGGTATCGCAGAGCGTATCACCCGATATGCAGTCCATTCCCATCAAGCCGACGATGTCACCGGCGCGAGCGGACTCAATATCCTCGCGCTTGTCGGCGTGCAGTCGATAGATTCGCCCGACACGCTGTTTGTTTCCGGTGCGCGCCACCTTGTAGGCCTGACCCTTCTTGATGTGACCCTGGTAGAGGCGGACGTAAGTAACCTGGCCGAAGGGCTCATCGCAGATCTTAAACGCCATGGCAACCAACGGGCCGTCGGGATCGGCGGAGATGGTGATCTCCGCACCCTCGTTGGCGTTGTCGCATGCGTAGGCGATTCGGTCGATCGGAGAGGGTAGATAGGCTGACACCGCGTCGAGTAGCGTTTGGACGCCTTTGTTTCGATAAGCGCTTCCCACGAAAACCGGTGTGATCTCCCGGCGCAGGGTGGCGCCGCGTACGGCTTGGCGAATCTGCGCCTCCGTGGGATCGTGCCCGTCCAGCATGACCTCCATCAGTTCGTCGTCGTAGAGACTGAGCGTATCGAGCATTCCGTGGCGCGCGCGATCCGCTTCTTCCTTATGATTTTCGGGAATGTCGGCGCGACGGACGTTTTCGCCGTTGGGTCCCTCGAAGTAGACG
>JADFRO010000379.1 GCA_022561255.1 Planctomycetota bacterium
CTGGTCACGATCTCGACGTAGCCCCCGCGATCGATCACATCGTTGTAATGCCAGTGACCCGCAAGGTGAAGCGCAACGCTCTTGTGCTGGTTCAGCAGCCTGCGAAACGATCGCGGCGTTAGCGCTGAGCCGTACACGGGTTCGATCGCGCCGCTGGGATGATGTGTGGCGACGATGACGCACTCACCGGCGGCGTCGGCGGCATCGAGTTCACGGCGCAAGAAGACGAGCTGCGCCGCCGAGATCGCCCCCTCCGTGCGAATCCGCTGCGGCGTCTCGAGCAGCGGCGTGGCCGAGTTCAGCGTAATCAGTCGCAAGCCGGGCCGTGGTGAAACGCTGTACCACGTTTGGTCCGGCGTCGACGCGTCGAAACCGTGACCGGGCGGCTCGCTCGTGCTGTCCAGGTGGGCTTGAACGAACTCGCGTGCCGTAAAAAAGCGCCGGTTCGGGTTGGGAACGACGCTCGTGGGAAGGCTCGCGTTGCTCGGTGGACCGGGGTTGGCGGGTGAGATGGGTGCCCAAGCGACGGACCCGGTCGGGTCGAGTTGCAACGGTATGTACAGCCCCAAGCGAAGATCGAGTGGCATCGGTGCGACGCGAATCGCTTCGGCGTTCGACACGATCGGAAAGGTTCCGGAGGCGAATCGGTCGTGATTGCCCGGCACGCTGTACCAGAGGATCGTAGCCGAAGTGCCGTGGACGCCGTGGCGATACAAACCCTGGGCGTCAAACGGAGCGTGAGGATCCAAGAGTCGCTGCGGAATTTCGGACGGGTCGCGATCATCCGGTCCCGTTAACGGGTTGATCGTTCCTCCGTCGAATGTGGAAATGAACCAATCGAGCTCATTGCGCTGAACGTTGTCGACCGCATCGCCGGTATGGATCACGAAATCGATGGGATGCTGGGCGACGTGCATTTTGTTGATCGTACGGATCATCCCGTCGAGAAGCTGTACCGAATAGGCTTCGTGTGGCCGCCATGCGCTTCGGGATAACGCGGCGAAGATCGTGAGCCTGCCGGGAGATTGCTCGTCCATAATCTGCGCATCGCTGATGTGTACGAGGCGTACGAGGAGCTCAAACCGATCGTGATCGATCGGAGCGGTTGATTCGTTCGGCAGGCGCGGCGCGGGCATGCCGCCGCAGCCACCGGCTACGACGATCACCGTCGCGCAGGAAAAAATAGCAAACCGCTCGATCGGTCCAACGATTTCCGATGTGCGCATGACCCATTATGATGCTCTGGCGCCGGTCAGACAATGTCGCGCGACTGGCCGAGCGCGGATCGCGATTCTAAAGCAGTTTTCGTTTTTGCGTATCGCTCGACCCCCCTCTTTCCCCCCTTGGCAAGGGGGGATGAAAGGAGGGTGCCACTACACGAAAACGAAAAATGCTCTAAAATCGCCCGCATGGCCAAGGCCATCGAAACCGACGAGAAGAGCGATGCGGCGTCGCAGGGCGTACACATCCTCGCCGAGGGCGGGCGCATCGCCGATCGACTTGCGGGATACGAAGTTCGCCCGCAGCAGTTGGAGATGGCCCGTGCCGTTGCCGCTGCGTTTGAGTCGGGCGAGCATCTGATCGTCGAGGCGGGGACGGGCGTGGGAAAAAGTTTCGCCTACCTCGTGCCCGCTATTCAGCAGGTCGTTCATCACGGCGGGCGCGTCGTCGTCAGCACACACACGATCGCTCTTCAGGAGCAGTTGATCGATAAGGACATCCCTTTTCTCCGCTCGGTGTTTTCGGAGCCGTTCTCGGCTGTGCTCGTCAAGGGGCGTTCCAATTACCTGGGGTTGCGCAGGCTGACGCGAGCGAGCAGTCGCCAGGAGCTTCTGTTCGACGCCAAGGGCGATCTGTCCGAGCTTCACGCGATCGAGGATTGGGCATACGAAACGACCGACGGATCGCTCGCTGATCTCTCGGATCAGCCGAGTATGAAGGTCTGGGAACGGGTCAAGAGCGACTCCGACGACTGTCTGGGTCGCAACTGCGCGCAGTTCAACAAATGTTTCTACCAGCGCGCTCGGCGGAGGGCGAACGAGGCGCAACTTCTGATCGTCAATCATGCGCTGCTGTTTTCTGATCTTGCGGTACGTCAACAAGGGGCGTCGATTCTGCCCGATTACGACTACGTCATTCTGGATGAGGCACACACGGTAGAGGGCGTAGCCGGGGATCATCTGGGGTTGGGTGTCTCCAACGCGCAGGTGCGGCATCTTCTCAACACGCTTCACAACGAGCGTTCCGGACGCGGCATCCTGACTAGCGGCGGCGGTCGAAGCATGATGGCCAAGGTGGCTGAAGCGCATCGCGCCGTTGACGATTATTTCGGCGACCTTGCCCAGTGGCGGAACGAGCGCGGCGGGGATTGGAACGGTCGACTACGTGAACCCCCGCCGTTCGAGCAACCGCTCTCTGCCAAGCTTCTGGAACTGCAAGATGGTCTGCGGTCGCTGCGAAAGGAGAGCAAGGACGAGGACGAACGATCGGAGCTGGGCGGATTGGCCGAGCGCTGTGTGGCGATGGCGACCAGTTTTGAC
>JADFRO010000055.1 GCA_022561255.1 Planctomycetota bacterium
GGATCCCGGGGCTGGGGCGCGTCTGGACGCGCGGAATGCGAGCGCTATATCACGCGGATCGCGCGGTCGTCGTCGGATTCGCGATGTCCGACTTTGATGCCATGGCCCAGATGCAGTTCGCAGAGGTCGCACGGGCGCGCCAACGCGACGGTCGGCCTCTTCCTGTTTTTGTCGTCGATCCGTGCGCAAGCGAAGCAAGTAAGGACAGGTTCCGCCGTGTGTTTCGATCTGTAGAATTCATCCCTACGAAACACGAGGAGTTCGACTGGTCGAGCCTTGCCTGACCTAAAGGCGATCCTTTGCCGGCGGGTGGAAGAGTCGTGGCGGCAACGGTGAGCCAAGGGGCGGAGCAACAGATGGTGGGTGCCCCATCCTTCGTCGCAGGCGAAGGGTGGGGGACGGATCGAGCCGACCCTCAAACGCCGATCGTATGACGTCGAATCGGGATCGTTGAGTCACCGGTCCGGAAGTGTCAATCGATTGTCCCCCTCCGTCCCCCACCCACTTCCCATCCGCTCAATGGTGTAACGTCACCATCTACGGTGCGGCACTGACGTACCGCTTAGAGCGGTTTCAGTAAAGGTCGTTCGACTTTTCTTCCCCCCTCCTTACCAAGGAGGGGTCGGGGGAGGTTCTTGAAGAACGTAACCGACCCCCCTGAAGTCCCCCCTTGTTAAGGGGGGACGAACAAAACCACCGCGCTACGTATCTTCGCCGTTTTGCTATAGAGTCCATGCTGAACCGAACGAACCGGAGTCTGTGCAACGATGTCATGTTTCGTCACCCACCTCGAGTCAGCCATTGACGGCACGCGCCTGCCGCACGATCGAATTCAAACCGTTCACGAGGGTAGGCCGTTGTGGGTCCGTTATGACCTCGAGGCCGTCGGTCGAGCGGTGGATCCTGAAACCATCGCCGGGCGGGAGCCGACCCTATGGCGCTACCGCGAACTGCTGCCGCTGCCCGACGGGGCGGAGGCCGTAACGCTCGGCGAGGGCATGACGCCGCTGCTTTGCGCACCGCGACTCGGCGCAGCGCTGGGGCTCGATGACTTACGGATCAAAGACGAATCGCAGTTGCCCACCGGATCGTTCAAGAGTCGGGGCCTATCGATGGCGGTCACGATGGCCCGTCATTTCGGTACGAAGCGTCTTGCGATCCCCACGGCTGGCAACGCCGGCGGAGCGATGTCCGCCTACGCCGCCCGCGCAGGGATGGAGGCCTACGTCTTTATGCCCCAAGACACGCCGGTCATCAATCAGTTGGAATGCGTGCTCGCCGGAGCCAAGACCTTCCTGGTCAATGGACTGATTACGGATTGCGGCGCGATCGTGCGAGACGGCAAGGACCGTATGGGCTGGTTCGATTGCTCGACGCTCAAAGAGCCCTACCGCATCGAGGGGAAAAAAACGATGGGCCTGGAGCTTGCGGAGCAGCTCGGATGGACGCTACCCGACGTCATCGTCTATCCCACAGGTGGTGGCACGGGACTGATCGGCATGTGGAAGGCGTTCGCCGAGTTGCGGCAACTTGGCTGGCTCAAATCAGATCGCATGCCGCGTATGGTAGCTGTGCAAAGCGACGGATGTGCTCCGATCCCCCGCGCCTTCGACGCGGGCGAGCGATTCGCCTCACCCTGGGAAAACGCAACCACCTGTGCGAGCGGATTGCGCGTTCCTGCGGCTGTCGGCGACTTCATGATTCTCGACGCGGTGCGTGAAAGTGGCGGGTGGGCTGTAGCCGTCGAGGAGTCGCGCATTGCAGACGCGATGCGGCGGGCTATCGCCTCGGAGGGCATCGCCCTTTGTCCGGAGTCCGCCGCGTGCGTGTTGGGCATTGAGAAGCTCGTGGCCCGTGGTTGCATTTCGCGTAACGATCGCGTCGTCTTGTTCAACACGGGAGCAGCCAACAAGTACATCGAGATCATCCCGCTGAAGCTGCCAACGATTGAAAACGCCCGCGACGTGGACTACAACATCTTTGACCTATAACACTTCGTCCGTCTCATAATCTCCTGCGCGACGCCGGTGCTGGTCACGCAACACTCCTTTCTCTCCGAGCGCCGTCAAATCTATCGGTCGTGGGGATTGCCCCCCGCGATCGTGCGAAGCACGTGAAGTTTGGTGGGTTCACCTCAGAGCCTCGTTCGAGTTTCCGATGGTAGGGAAGCTGTTTCGGGTTGGTCTGCAGGTGAAATGTTTCTACTTCTGTAAGGGGTGTGTCATGACGCGTCAGCGAATGTTGCGAATGAGTTTGGTGGTCGGGCTGGCCGTTGTGCTTGCTCCGGTTGTGTTTGGTTGCGGCGCAAACAACGGCCTGCCGGCAGAGCTCACGGTTGAGCTGCCTGACGGAACGACCCAAGTGGTTACGCTGGGGGCCGGGGTTGCATCACTGGCGGATTCAAGTTGGCAGTTCTTTGAGGATTCCAGCACCGGGCAATCCATACCGTTCCTGGTGATGGCGTTTGGACCGGGAGGAACGCTCGATCGCTTCGAGGACAATACCATCGCGACGGAAATCTTCGGCACCACGTTGATCTTCGATGGCCAGCGTCACGACACGACCCAACCCGGACTGACCTACGCAGCGGCGACGTTCGGTGCGGAAACGAACGACTCGACGGGCTTCGCGTTCGTCGGCCAACTCACCGGCTTTGCGGCCGGGTTCCCTGTGGCGGAGGCGACCGCCATAGCATCTGGAACCTTCGATCCGAACGATCCCGACATTCTGAGAGGAACTTTTTCCTTCACGTCGGTGATATCGATCGCCGCCATTCCCGACGGGGACGTGGACATCTCCTTTGACTTCATCGCCAATCGCATCGTCGAGTAGCAACGGCGTCAGCCAAGTTGCACCAACTTTTCCGTAACGCCAACGGGCGGCCCGGTAACTCAGCCGGGTCGCCCTTTGTCTTGACGGCTCGCATCGTCGGCTACGAGTCCGTGCCGCATCGCTAGCACCGCTCGCAGAAAGATTGTTTCGACCTCCCCTACCAAGGTTGTTCTAATTTTCGTCCCCCCTTAACAAGGGGGGACTACAGGGGGTTCCGCATACCCCGTGGCGCTGACTAACACGTCCCCATCGCTCGCAGCATGCGAAAATCAAAAATCCCCGTGTTGTGGCCATCCGACCAGTCGAACTGTATGGCGTAGTTGCCCATGAGTCGCGCCGAGGTCACACGCACCCCCGTAGGATCAGCCTTGAGAATTTTCAGTGGATTCTCATCCGCATGCTCGCGCTCGCCCCTACACGTCGCACACGGACACGCACGACGTAACTGGGCGAGGGTAAACTCACTCCTCTCGCCGTCTTTCCAGTCAATCACGAGCCGCTGCTCTTTCAGTTTGATTTTCAAATCCCGTGGCGTGGAAGCGTCGTCGTACGCGCCGCGGCCACTGTGCGCAGCACCTGTGTCGCCGGATGATTTTTGATCGTCGGACATATCGTCACACGCCCCGATAATTCCACCGCCTAAGGCGAACTTCGCTGTCGTGCGCTGCCCAACACCCCGGGTGGGCGCGTAGCCAGCGCACGCTTGGCGACCCGTGTCCCGATATCCACAGGTACTTCTTCAAGACGAGCGGATCGCCGTAGGAGCAGCGACGTCTCAGCCGGCTTTATCGCCAGATGTTCTTCGAAAAACGCCAGCACGCGCCGTGCATACTCAGTCGGTTGCACCAACACGCCCTGATTGTGTGTGGCGCCGGGAACGATCCACAGCGACTTGGGACCGCGCGCCAGATCGAACAGCATCTGCGACTGGACGATCGGGATGTAACTGTCTTTCTCGCCGTGAATCAGCAAGATCGGGCGGCGACCCAGCCGGACGACCGCCTTGCGCACTGATGGAAAATGGCAGTTGAACCTTCGTGCGCACTCTCGAAACAGCAACCAGCGCAAAAATCGCCAAAACACCGGCGGATGATTCTCGGCAACGACGCGAATCCGCGCGAAGATCGTGGCGAACCGGCGCATAAGATACTCCAGCACCGTGTCACTGCTGTAGGCCCCGTCAGTTACAATCGCTCGAACGCTGTCGATTCCGACCGATGCAAGAATCGCGGCGCCGGCGCCGCGCGAAAGACCAAACAGCCCGATATCTCGCGGGAGGCCGCGCCCTTCGAGATGGGATCCGATGAACGCGATCGCGCCGAGCATATCGGCCAGTTCACGGTCGCTAGGCCACTGACGAGGACGGTAGCCCCTCTCCTCGGCCGATCCGCCGTGCCCGCGAAAATCGAAAGCGAACACGTCGAACCCCGCCTCCAGCAGCGCTCGACAATAACGGACGCAACTCGCCCGATCCGTCCCGAACTCGTGAGCGAACACAACCGTACCGCGGTACGCGGGTATGGCGATCGCTCGACTATGGTTCGACCTGTCGCCGTTCGGATCGACCTGCTGCGCCGTTAGAATCATGCCGCCCAGAAGATGGCCGTCGGTCGCCCGAAAGGTCACCTCGTCGACGTTTAGCGGAGCATCCTCCTGACCGTTCGCTCCGCCGTTGCAGCCGTTCTCGACTGTCGGTGCGACGTCATCGAGAATATTGATCATGATCCGAACGTACTTGCTCAGGACCGCGCGCGCATAGAGTAGCAAGAACCCGACCAGCAGCACGCCAGCCAGAACCATCCCACCCGTCCACGCCCAATCCATGAGCGCGACCGCAACTGAGTGCATCGCCGGCAGTGAAGTCATCATGGATCGGCAGCCTAAAACCGGTGAAAATACCGCCCGGGCGAACGGTCTTTGCCCGGGCTTCTAAGAAACTCGTTCCGCAACCCGCGCGATGCGGACCGCGAGTTTTCTACTAGACCGATGCCGCCGTGGCAAGTCTCCGTCGCCCCGCCCGATCCGCAGTCAGGTCCAGGCTGGGTGGTGCGGCGCCTCACCCTTAAGAACACGCGCGACGTCTTGAACCACGTCGTTCATTCGACCCAAACCGCGCCGCGTCCTGGCGCCGATGTGTGCGGTCAGGATCGTACGCGGCGCCCGCAGCAAAGGGTGATTCTCCGGCAGCGGTTCCGGGTCGAACACGTCAAGTCCCGCACCGCCCAGCGATCCGTCCGCTAGCGCCCGCGCGACCGCCTCGCCGTCCACGACCGCCCCACGCGCGGTGTTGATTAAGATCGCACCCGCTTTGAACTTCTTCAGACATGCCGCGTCGATCATTCCCCGCGTCTGCTGCGTGAGAGGAACGTGCAGCGTGATGACGTCGGCCTTACGGAACAGTTCCTCCTTGGAAAGCGGCGTGGCTACGAAGTCCAACCATCCCGCGGGCAGAATGTCGTTGTAGACGATTCTCATCCCGAACCCGTGATGACAGCGCCGGGCCACCGCCCTCCCGATCAGCCCGAGCCCGACAACACCGACTGTAAGCTCGCGCATCTCATGCGTACAAACATCGCCGCGCGCCTCCAGAAACTTCCCGCTGTGGACCAACGAATCCGACCGTGTCAGGTTGCGCGACAGTGCGATCATCATACCGATGGCGAGATCAGCTACGGCGTCCGTAGCTGCGTATGGCGTGTAAACGACTTGGATTCCGCGAGACCGGGCTGCGTCCACGTCGATCGTCTCGAGTCCCACACCGCCCCGCCCAATCACTTTCAATCGGTCCGCCCGCTCGATGACCGCCGGCGTGACCCGCGCAGCGCTACGCACAAGCAGGGCATCGAAACCCGCAACACTGTCAAGCAGCGCGGTTTCGTCGTGGCGATCGAGCACCGTAACGTCGCCGAGTTGGCGCAGAAACGCGACGGCCGTAAGGTCGAACGGTTCGGCAAGGAGTATTCTTGGATTCGTAGGTACCACAGACACCGATGATCGACCGGGCGATGCAACCCGTCAAACTCAGCCCAGCGGCGTCGCCCACAATAGGGCGACAAGGAAGACCGCACCGATAGCGAACCACACCCAAAACGGGTGATGCCCTCGGGCGGGTGTGTGTGTCCTATGAAACGCGATCGCCATGCATGCACCTGCACCGAAACGGGATCCGAGCAATCGATCGGCATTCCGCCCCCACCGATCGGCAACATGCCCCTCTGGAAATATACAACATCCCCCCGCCCCGCACCGGGCTATTTAAGAACGACGGCAACGCCCACGGCGGTAGCCAACGAGGGGTTCCTGCCCTATTATCACCCCGATGCGGGATGTCGCCACGACCGATTTGCTCCGCCTCGCCACGCGCCTCGCAACCGAAGCGACGGACATAGCCCTCGATCGACTGGGCACCTCCCCCGTTGCGCGTAAGCAGGACGACAGCGTCGTTACCGATGTGGATCACGACATCCAAGCCCACATTCTCTCGGCCATTGCAACTACCTTTCCCGATCACGCCGTCTGCGCCGAGGAGACACTTCGCGCTCCGGCCGAACACGCCGACGTCACCAGCGCTCGATTCTGCTGGGTGATCGATCCGCTCGACGGAACCCGCAACTATGTGTCGTCGTTCCCGTGTTTCGCTACCTCCATTGCGGTGCTCGATCGAGGGATACCCGTCGCCGCGGTGATCGTGGAGCACAACCTCCGACGGCTCTTCGCAGCCTCCGCCGGCAACGGCGCCACCATGAACAACCAACCGATCCGAGTTCAGGCCCCGCCGGCGCAAAGCGACATGATCGTGGCTACCCCCTCCAGCAAGGACGAGCTCACCGTGCGCGTCGTGCAGAACTGGTCCGCGACCCGCGGGCTGATCGTGCGCAATCTCGGCGCTACGACGTTTCATCTTGCTCTGGTCGCGTGCGGCGCGCTCGCGGGCGCCTTTGCCAAGCGTGCGAAACTCTGGGACGTCGCAGCCGGTGCGCTGCTCGTCACGGAAGCCGGCGGGCGAATCACGAGCGCGGATGGCAGCGATCTGCTACCGTTTGATCTGTCGGGCGACCCGAATGCGGACGTACCTTTCCTCGCCGCCGCCCCTCAGGTGTACGAGCGACTGATCGAATCGATTCCGAAACCTACGAAGTGACGTGCGGCGCTTCGTGAACCGATTGGGAATCTTCGATGCGGAGAACGACTCACGATGACTCGTGCGGAGCGATGGGTGCCCCATCCTTGCGGAGCAAGGGTGGGGGATGGATGTTCTACCCGATGATACTCAGGACTACGACCCACTATCGCACCAAAGTCCGTCCCCCACCCTTTCCTCTCGGAAAGGATGGGGCACCCGCGCGAGCTGCGCTCCGCAGGAGCGCCCGCGGCTCGGAGCATGGAAACACTCTAATCTTCCAGGATGCGCTGGATAGACGTTTTGAGGAAGGTGATCTTCGTGTTCGTCGTCTCATCCACCTTGAGGACGATTTCGTTTTCTTTAACCGACATGACCGTGCCCATCATACCCCCGGATGTCAGCACGCGATCATTCTTGGACAGCCGGGCGTGAAGCTCGTCACGCTCGCGCTTTTCGCGCTTCTTCTGACTGCGCGCGGTCAGCAACATGAACGCGACCAGCGCGACCATCATCGCAATCGGAAAGAACGATGCTGCGGTGTTGGACGCCCCACCCGGCGGACCGGCTGGAGGCGTCGTTTGACCTACGATCGTCGAAACCGCCCAGGACCAATGAACTAGCATACTCACTCCTCTTCCTCCCTTGCGTCTGCTCCCGGAGACGCGATCGGAAACTCATCCACGATTCTCGCCAATTTTCCGGTCGGAATCAAATCCCGAATCCTGGAAAGAAACCGCTCGTAAAACCGTAGGTTGTGAATTGACGTCAGCGTAGGCCCCAACATCTCCCCGGCGCTGAACAGATGGCGAATGTAGCCGCGAGAAAAGTTGAGGCACGCCTCGCAGTCGCAGCCCGCCTCAAAAGGCCCGTCATCCAGGCGGTACTTCTCGTTCCGCATCTTCAGTTGTCCCCAGGCGGTGAACGCGCAGCTATTGCGGCCATTACGCGTCGGCAGCACGCAGTCGAACATGTCCACACCCGCCTGGATCGCCATCAGGAGGTCACGAGGGGTTCCAACGCCCATCAAATACCGTGGCCGATCGCTCGGAAGCGCGGCGACGATCTCCGGCAGAACACCGGCCATCTCCTCAAAAGATTCCCCGACCGAAAGCCCGCCGATCGCGTATCCGTCAAAGCCGATCTCCGCCAGCGCCGCAGCACATCGGCGCCGGAGCGAAAGATCGAGTCCGCCCTGAACGATTCCAAAGAGCGCCTGATCGTCGCGGCTATGAGCGTCCTTACACATTCGCGCCCAGCGAATCGTTCGGTCGACGGCTACGACCAGGGTCTGCGCATCACAGGGCAGCGGCGGACACTGATCGAAAACCATGATGATGTCAGCCCCCAGCTTCTCCTGAGCCTCCGTCGCGATGCGCGGATCAAGCCGCATTGTCGCGCCGTCTATGTGCGAGCGAAACTCCACGCCGTCGTCGTCGATTCGGCTGATCCTTGCCAGCGAAAAGACCTGATAGCCACCGCTGTCGGTTAAGATCGGACCATCCCAACCCATAAACTTGTGCAGTCCGCCGAGATCGCGCACGACGTCCGCGCTCGGTCTGAGTTGCAGGTGATAGGTGTTGGCGAGGATCATCGTCGCACCGGTCGCACGAAGCTGCGTCGGCGTGACGCCCTTGATCGACCCTGCGGTTCCGACCGGCATGAACACCGGCGTGTCGACGCGCCCGTGCGGCGTGGTCAACACACCACGTCGAGCCTGCCCATCCGTATGCGTGATCGAAAAAGGAAACATTTTAGAACACCACATAACCATCCCGACTACGCATGGCGCTTGGCTAGCTCCGCATGCACAGCCTGCACAACCTGACAATCACAATACGCTCCGTGACGAATAAACAGGAGCTTGGCGTCGCGGGTTTGCGCCTCGCCTGCTCTCTTGTTCGACAGAACGGATTGCACATGCGAAAAATCGCCCTTGCAGCTTCGTTGCGGTTCGGGCTCCAACCGCCCCTTCAGCGCCGAGAAGAAATCGATCTTCTCGAGTCGCTCGTAAATCTCTGCCTCGCGGTCCGCGACGTCCTCACTTCGGGGCATGGCCAGCACGTCGTCGATCGACTCATCCGGCGTCGCCTCGATCCAGACGAACCCCTTCAACCGGGACTCGCGAAAGGCCTCCGGAATCGACGACGCGAGTCTTTGAAACCGTTCCTCCGGCAGCAGGCCGGCGAAACCCGGCCAAACGAACCGCACACACGTGCGCTTCCATCGTGCGCTGTGCTCCACGAACACGCTCATCCCGTGGAACTTCCGGCGAAGCATGTCGGTGAGCTCCTGCTGGAGTTTTGAGTCCCCCGTCTTGGCTTTCATCGCGGACACTTTCCCCACTTCGTTTCCGATGTCAAGCTAGTTTTGTCACGCGTCGTTTGATGCGTGAGACTGAACCGAGCCGCGACCGTGAGGGAGCGGACGATTGGAGATAACCTTAGGAGCGCAAGATCGCTCTCCGCAGGAGCGGCTCGGGAAAACCCGTCAATCGATGCGTGACGGAGCACTGCGGCGCTTTGTATATGACTCTAGGCCGCGGTACGCGTGCGAGAAGTTACGCCGTCACGACCGGGATCGTCGCCGGATCAGAAACGCCCACGCTACTGAAGGCTCGAGCGCGAGCGCGGCATGGTTCACACTTTCCACAGGCGTGCGGATCGGGCGACTGACACGTCCTGGCATGTTGAAGATTCACGCCGAGGCGACCGGCGAGCTTGATCACTTCGCCGTCGGACAAGTCCATAAGGGGCGCTTCCAGCCGAAGCTTCGTACGCCCCGCCTGCAGGGCTTCCAGGGCAATGGCAAATCCGTGGACAAACTGCGGTCGCAGGTGGGCTGCGTCGGCGGCCGAGGGCAAGCCCAGGTGGGCACCCGCTCCCCGACTCGTCATTCCCGTCACAACGGTCGACGCGCCGATGCGGAAGGCAGCCTGAACGCCTACCGAGAGCAACATCGGCATCAAACCACGCAGTACCGACGGAGGTAGCACGGCCTCCGAATCGCCGAGAGTCGTCTTCGACGCGTCGCCGTCCGCCCCACCACCACCTTGCAAATTGAGAACGTGTGGAACCGCAACGGGCATCAGCTTCGTGCGCGGCAGTGAACTCGCTAACGCCTCGACCGCTTCGATTTCCGCCCTGGCAGATGGCTGACCGTAGTCGATGTGAACGATCACCACGTCCTGCTCGCCCGCGTACCGCGCGGAGGCAACCGCACCTTTGATTCCACCACCGGAAAGGCTCACGATCATGGACACCGCATACTCCTTTGAATGTGTCGAAAAACGTGCCCGAAAAAGCCTCTTTCAGAGCCACGCTCGTAAGGAAGCGGTCGAACGCCTTACAAAAATCGCGCACTCGCCGGCGGCGACCGACTGGACAACAACACCGCCCCCCGACCACCTTCCTTATCGACCAACCCCCTCCGCCAACACGAACGCTCGCTTCGACCGCCCAACTGGGCCTTGCAAGCGGGCGACCGTGACGACGCATTGTGAGGCGGTTAGAACATACGGTCCGCCTTGCGACTCGCCGACTCGGCTTGTAGGTTCTTCCCGGTGAAGATGGTGTAGCCTTTGCAAGGAGAACGTCGTGCCGGAAATCCAGCCGTTCGCAGCCATTCGCTTCGACCTTTCGCGCCTCGGCGGGGATTTATCCACCGTTATCGCCCCGCCCTACGACGTGCTGGACCAGGCCGACAAGGACGCTCTGGTCCATAGAAGTGATCGCAACATCGTCGCGCTCGATCTGCCCCACATTCCTCCCAAGACAGCCGGACCCGCCGCCGTCTACGATCGATCCGCGCAGCAGCTACGGCAGTGGCTAAGCGACGGCACGCTCATCCGCGAGAACGCGCCGGCCCTTTATCTTTACCATCAACGGTTCACCCACGAGGGCGAAGATTACACGCGGCGCATGTTCGTCGCTCGCGTACGACTCGTGCCCTTCTCCGACGGCTCCGTTCTGCCGCACGAGCAGACGTTCGGCGGACCCAAGGAGGATCGCCTTGCGCTGATGAAAGCGACGCGCTGTCAACTATCAGCCATCCTGGGAATGTACCGCGATGAGCAGGACCGCATCGGTTCCGCTTTCGCCCAAACCGCCTCGCACCCGCCCGACGCTACGGGCGAACTCGACGGCGTGGAGAATCGTTTGTGGATCGTCAGCGACCGCGGCGCTATCGACACCGTTGTGTCAGCCATGACGGATAAAAAGGTCTACATCGCCGATGGGCACCATCGCTACGGCACAGCGCTGATGTATCGCGAACACCTGCAAGATCAGCACGGCGGCTCGCTTCCCGAGGATCACCCAGCCAACTACATCATGTTCGTCCTGGCTTGTATGGACGATCCGGGATGCGTCATTCTTCCTTATCATCGCGCACTGAGCAGAATCAACACGGCACAGCTCTTGGATAGGTGGGCGGATGGCGTGGTAAGGTGCGCGCGCGATGAGGCTGACGTGGTCTTGTGTGACGGCGCGACGGGCGACGAGACGCCGGTGCGCTTTACGAATCGCGGGGTGCTCTCAACGCTCGAACCGGATGAGTGCGAAGCCTGGCGGCGACTGGATTATGCGTACTTGCACCGGTACTTGATCGACGAGCTGCTCGGGCGAGAGACGGATTCGTCGCAGGGAGCTCCACAGGTTCACTACGCCAAGTCGGCCGAGAAGGCCAAGGCTGCTGCAAAAGATGACAGCGGCGTAGCGCTACTGATGAAGGCGACGCCGATGGAAATTCTCCGTAGCGTCAGCGAAGCCGGCGGGTTAATGCCTGCAAAAAGCACTTATTTTTTTCCGAAACTCGCGACGGGATTGACGATC
>JADFRO010000380.1 GCA_022561255.1 Planctomycetota bacterium
TCACGTCTCCGGAGGGGCCGACGGGAGCGCTCTGGGGCAGGCGTCGATGCATGATTTTCGTTTGATCTGCGACGTGGTCTCGGATCTCGGCGCCGCAGCGGGAAGTGATACGGGTGGTGTGTGGTTGAACGTCGGGTCCGCCGTGCTGTTGCCCGAGGTATTTCTGAAAGCCGTTTCCGTTGCTCGCAACCTCGGAGCGAACCTGGACGCCATGACCACCGCCGATTTCGACATGATTCGTCACTACCGCCCGCACCAAAACGTCGTCACCAGACCCGTCAAGAGCGGTCGCGGGTTTTCGGTAGTGGGTCATCATGAGATTCTCCTGCCGCTCTTTCGTCAGGCGGTGATCGAGGAATTGGCTACACACAAGTAGAAGCGATGGGTAGATCGGCTGTTTTTGTTGACCGGGACGGTACGATCATCGAGGACGCCGGACACATCGGCGATCCCGATCAGGTCCGCCTTCTTCCCGGTGCAGCCGAGGCGCTGCGATGCTTCTCTCGTTCGGGGTATCTTGTCGTTCTTATCTCGAATCAGTCCGGAATCGCTCGCGGCTTGTTCGACGAGGATGCGTTGCAACGCGTACACGCCCGGCTCGAGGAGCTGTTGGAGCGAGAGGACTTTCGTCTCGACGGGACGTATTATTGTCCCTTCCTCGCCGGTCCAGCCGCCAAGGTCGCCGCGTTTCGCGCGGACAGCGACCTTCGCAAGCCCAAACCGGGTATGCTGCTTCAGGCGGCTGACGAACTGGGGATCGAGTTCACGCGGTCGTGGATGATAGGAGACGCTGCCAGGGACATTGAGGCCGGCAGTCTCGCCGGTTGTCAGACGATACTTGTCGGTGGTGGCGGATCGGATATGACCATCGGCTCTCTACCGACGCACACGGTCCAAAACTTACTGGAGGCTGTCGATGTTATCTGTCCCGAAGCGAGGCACGAAGCACCGATGAAGGACGACCAGCCAAGCGGTCGCGTGGAAAGCGAAACCGGTCATGCTCCCGCTGACAACACCGAGGTGGTCGCTCTGCTTGGCGAGATCCGCGACCAGCTCGACCGTGCGAACCGTCGTGAGCGCCAGCACGATTTTTCCATTTTGCGTCTTTTCGGCGCGCTGTTGCAGATGTTCGCGATCGTCGCGGCCGTCTGGGGTGCGATGTTTCTGGCGGACGATCAGGACGTGCAAGCACTTTCTCGACTGATGCTCGCGTGCTTTTTTCAATTAGCTTCCGTCAGCGCGTTCGCTATCGACAAGTTCCGGTAACCTCCATCGTGGACGATCCCAAAAATCGCCTTAAACGGCGCGACTTCTTCCGCAACACCGCGTCGCGCGTACTCGACCCGCTGACCAAATACATCGCCGACCGGGTGGACCCACCGCCGAAGCGCGAGGTTCTGAGGCCGCCCGGGGCGATCGCTGAAGCTCTGTTCAGCGAAACCTGCCGGCGATGCGGGCAATGCGTCGAGGTTTGTCCAGCCGATGCGATTTTTCCGCTTGTCGATCATTTCGGCGAGCGGTCGGGCACGCCCGCGATCGATCCGAGTCTTGCAGCCTGCGTCGTCTGCGAGGGTTTGCAATGCACCCACGTCTGTCCCAGCGGGGCATTGCTACCGGTTCTCGAGCCCCATCTAATCCGCATGGGCAAGGCCGAAGTCTATGAGACGCTCTGTGTTCGATCGGAGGGGCAGGATTGTACGTTGTGCGTCGATCGTTGCCCACTTGGCGAGGTCGCCATCCGTTTTCCGGGCGAGGGTCCGCCCGAAGTGCTTCGAGACGGCTGCGTCGGGTGTGGTGTTTGCGAATTCTACTGTCCCACAACGCCCAAGGCGATCGTCGTGCACCCCTCGTAGCCTCGCGCCCGCCGGTACGTTAAGCTCCCCACCAGCATGAAGCTCATTCTGCGTCAGAAGATCTGGCTGACGATCGTCGTCGTGGCGAATCTCTTGCTGTGGATCATTCCCAGTGACGTTGTCGAGCAGATCGCGCGCGGCCGCGAGACGATGCTGGGGCGGTATTCGCGAACGCATTTCTATTGGATTCTCGGCGCCGCCGTGATCTCGATCCTCAGTTTTTACGTCGACTGGTCAACGGGCAAAACCTACAAGCGCCGATGGTTTCAGTTCATAGCGACGACGTTGCTGCTTGCGCCGACGCTAGCCGTGGTCGATTTTCTCCTGCGTACGCCGCAAGGGCAGCATTACATCCGCGACAGCATCGCCTACCACCGCCCCGTCGACTCCACGTTTACCGATGTTTTCGAGGATCGCCCACCGACGTATCGAACGTACCCCAACGCCGCGGCAGGCTTCGGTCGCATCGAATGCGAACTTACCACCGACTCGCGGGGATACCGAAATCGGTCCCGTTTGGATCGTTACGACATCGTTGTGCTCGGTGATTCGTTTACTGAAGGATCAAGCGTCACCGACGACGATCCCTGGCCGGTACGTCTGTCGAAACACAGCGGGCTGAGTGTCTACAACCTCGGCATGTCCGGTTACGACCCGTTGCACTACCTCCAATCGCT
>JADFRO010000056.1 GCA_022561255.1 Planctomycetota bacterium
GGCGAAGTTGTCGTGACCGTGCACCTTTCCGGTTACGCACCTGAGCTCAAGACCGCGAACGTGCGGGCGGGTCACAAGACGCGCGTCGATATAGCATTGAAACCACCGACTGTCGTAAAGGGCGTCGTGAAGTTCGACGATGGCAAACCAGCCGTCGGCGCGGAGGTGGTCGCTACGCGTTGGCGAAAATTCGAGACGCTGGGAATTCGTGCGATGACCGACCGCGAGGGTCGTTTTGCGATCGAGAACGCCCCGGCTGATTCGTTCGACGTCACCGCGTTTCTCAGCAGGTCGAAACCGGTTGTCGCGACCGTCGGCGAGAATCGCACGGAAACGCTGGAAATCGAACTGATGCGTCCTCCCGAAGGTGATGGTCTCGCTGGAGCTGTAGCGCTTGCCGTCGGCGCCGCCGCTCCCGAGCTAACGCTCACATCGCTCGATGGCCAGACGTTTACACTGCGTTCCCTTCGTGGAAAAATCGTCGTCGTCGATTTCTGGGCGACCTGGTGCGCGCCGTGCGTGGAGGAGATGCCGATGCTCGCCGCCGTGTTCGAGAAGTACAAGGGGCGGAAGGATTTCGCGATGTTGGGTGTAAGTCGTGATTTCGAGGAGTCGGATCTTAGGATTTTTCTCGATCGGCGCAAAGAAATCGCCTGGCCACAGGTTTTCGGTGAAAAAGCCGGGGCCGACTCCGCGGCGGAGAAATTCGGCGTAGTCATGCTGCCGGCGCTGTTTGTCATCGATACCGATGGTAAGATCGTCGGATCGGGCCTGCGCGGTGACCAAATCGCGGAAGTCGTCCAGCGTCTGCTGCCGCAATAGCGGAAGGCTCCTTCATCTCCATTGTTCCGAGGGTGGGAAAATAGGGGTTACAGTCGGCGAGCCAACGAAATGAAAGAGACCAGCACGCAGATTGCAGAGGAAACGTCCATCGCCCCCGTCGGCTTCATCAAACCGACCGGCGAGCGAGCGATCCGCGCGCTCAAAGCCTTGGCTGACAAACGCCTCTCCGACGCGGAGGACAACATCGCCGCTATGGAAAACACATCCATCCGCGATCGTGCGTGGAAATGTCACCTGCGCGGTCTTGCGCTGATCGAACGGCGAAAGCTTGCCGTTGCGGAATCATCCTTCGCGCAAGCGGCATCGTATGCGCTCGCAGCCGCGTGGAGCGGTACGTGTGGTCCTGATGCTGACGATATGCGTCTGGGCGCCGCTTCTCTGGAAAGTATCGGATTGGTGCAGCGCCGGTCAGATCAACCCGACGACGCCTACGCGATTCATGAAGCTGCGTACCGGATTCGCGTGAAGTACGGATCGATCGAGGAGCGCTTTGAGTCCGCGGCTAGTTGCGGGCTGGACGCTGACTTGGCGCGGCGCTTCGACGATGCCGAGCGATGGCACAAAGTGGCGATCGATCACGCAACAGCCGCTACCGAGGAATCCGCCGGTAAACAGGCTCAGGCGTGGACGCATCTAGCGACAGTGCTAATCAACGCTTCTCGCTACGACGAGGCTGTGTCCGCCGCGCGCACCGCTTGCGGATTATGGCGGGATCACGACATCACCGCGGCGTCCGTCGCATTGGCCGAGATCAGGCTGGGGAACGTGCTCGTAAAATGCGCGGAGGAATGTTTCTACACGAACGCCCCCTGTGCCGAGAAGCATCTTCAAGAAGCCGTCGGCCTGCTGGAAGGTGCCGAGAAATCCCTCCGCGCTTTCGGAAGCGCGTTCGACGTTGACGTTGATCTCTGCGACCAGAAAGTAAACTTCGCGCAGCGGCTGATCGAATCGGTCGGCGTGTGACCGCAAACGCAGCGGGAAGGGCTCGTGCTACAACGGCGCGTTGCGATCTCGAAGCTCGCCGACGTCGGTCGGAGGTTGTGATCGCTTCACGGTGTAGGGTCATATCGAAGATCCGCCGCTTTCTGTAACATGGCCCCATGGCTGCTGTAACGGTACAGGGTGTCACCAAGCAGTTCGGCACGCAGATCGTGCTGAGCGACGTCTCGCTGGAGCTTAACGCGGGTGAAACGGTCGGGCTGATTGGTGCCAACGGCTCGGGCAAGACGACCCTCTTCCGCCTGATCGCCCGTGAGTTCGAGCCTGACCTGGGCACGATCACCTGGGCCAAGAGCGTTCAGATCGGCCACCTCCGTCAGGAACACGAATTTCTCCCCTCGCGCACGCTCCACGAAGAGGTCGGCAGCGCCTTCGCGGAACTGCTCGGGATGGAGAGCAAACTGCACGATCTTTCGGACCGGATCGCAGCCAATCACGACGACCCCTCCTTGCCCGACTTGCTGAGCGCGTACGACAAGCTCAACGACCGGTTCATCCACGCGGGCGGTCACACGTTCGAAGCGCGGCTCGATCAGATTCTCTCCGGACTGGGATTCTCCAAGGCGGATCATACAAAGTCGATGTCGACGCTTTCGGGCGGCCAGCGGTGTCGGGCGTCGCTGGCCAAGGTGCTGCTCGAAGACAAGCCACTCCTCTTGCTCGATGAGCCGACGAACCATTTGGACATCGACGCGGTTCGATGGTTGGAGAAGTTTCTGGATGGCCATCGCGGCGGAGCCGTGGTCATCTCCCATGATCGCTACCTGCTCGATCGGCTCTGCGACCGAATCATCGAAGTCGCCCATCGCAAGGTCACAAGCTACCCGGGCAACTACACGAACTACGCCGCCACCAAGGCGATCCGGCTTCTTACGGAGCAACGAGAGTTCCAAAAGGATAAGGCGTTCATCGCTAAGGAGCGTGCATACATCGCCAAGCACCTGGCCGGTCAAAGAACACGCCAGGCGCAGGGTCGACGAACACGACTCGAGCGCCGCCTTGAGGCGGGCGAGTTCGTAACCAAGCGGACAGCCGGGCAGCGCTCCACCAAACTTTCTTTCGCCAATACGGCCTCCACCGAGTCGACGGTCCTTCGCTGCGACGAGCTCGCCATGAGCTTCGATGAGCACATACTGTTTTCCGATCTCACGTTTCAGGTCTCGGGTGGCGAACGATTCGCCATCACCGGTCCCAACGGCACGGGCAAGACGACGCTGTTACGCATTCTGATGGGCGAGTTGCCGTCGACGGCCGGCTCTGTCGAGCTGACGCCCAAGCTCAGAGTCGGTTACTACGCGCAGCAAGTGGAGCATCTTGATCCGCAGCGAACGGTTGTGGACGAGATTCGCGCCGTTCGGTCCGAGTTTTCAGAGCAAGACGCCCGGTCCTACCTGGGACGATTCCTCTTCAGTGGCAACGACGTCTTCAAGACGCTCGGGACGCTATCCGGTGGAGAGGTTTCGCGCGTGCGGCTGGCGTCGCTGATTCTCACCGCCCCCGACGTACTGGTGCTCGACGAGCCGACGAATCATCTGGACATTCCCTCGCGCGAAGTGCTCGAGGAAGCGCTGAGTGAGTTCGGTGGAACGATCATCGTCGTTAGCCACGACCGCTACTTCCTGGATCGCATCGCGCAACGGATTCTGGTAATCAGCCCAACCTCGCACGCGATTTATGCCGGCAACTATTCGTATTACGTGGAACAGTTGGAGCGTCAGCGCAGCGCCTCGAAGGTTAAGCCGGCGTCGCGCAAGACGCGTAAGAGCAAAAAGAGTTCGCCCGCGCCGGCGAAATCCAGGCCGTCGCCCTACGATGCGCTTTCCATCGAGGAGCTCGAAAAGTTGGTCATGGAGCGTGAGGTCGAACTCGCCGCCCTACAGGAGCGCTTCGGCGATTCCCAGCTCTGTAAGGATGCGGACGCATTGGCAGAGCTTCACGAAGAGCTCGAGGCTGTAACCGCTGAGCTAGCCCTTGTCGATGCTGCGTGGCAGGAGCGGGCAGAGACGCAGTGATCGGCGCTGCGCCGTAACAACACGTAACCATCATGACAAGCGTAACAGACATCGCCGGATTCGCCTCGATACGCGACGTGTTCGCGCTGCAAGGCGACGACATGCGCACGCATCGTGGGCGGAGCGTGGTTGCATTGACGATCGATGGCCGACGACATTTCCTGAAGCGTTTCTGGTTGGATCCTGCCAAGCCGTTTGCTCGAAGCGTGTCGCGTGGTTTGCATGAACTGCGGATGATTGACTGGCTGAACGACAACGGGTTTGCAGGGCCAAAGATCGTGCGTCGGGGTTCGAGCAGTCTGGGCCCGTTACGCACACGCGTCTTCTTTTTGATGGAGGAAGTGGCGGACGAGGCGCCGCTGGAGACAACGTGGCGGCAACTGTCGGACAAGCGGACGACTTTGATCGACGAGCTCGCGACGTTCGCGGCCCGACTTCACGATGCCCGGTTCGTTCACACCGATTTCTCCGAGCGACATATTTTCGTGGGCCGTTCGGAGGGAGCGTGGTCCTTTCGCCTGATCGACGTCGAGCGAGCGATCGTTGGGCGCATGCGCGAATCTCGAGCGGCTGCCGATCTCGCCACGCTAACCGCAAGTGTTGTGGATCGAGAACTCGCGGAAGCTGTCCGAACGAAGTTCGTGGATCGGTATCTGGCTACGCGCACGACGCTGGAGGACGGGGTCGACTTTCGCGCGTTACTTTCCCGGGCTAGGCCCACGAAATCCTTTTGACGATCGTGACCAATCCCTCCGCCAAACAACTTCGTTCCAGCGTCAGGTCGTCGGCCTTTCGCACAGTTGCGATCGATCTAGGCGGTGGCTGGACGGGCCGGCTGCTGATCGACCCGGCGGGCCGCTTTCCAGACCGGTTCGATGCGTGGCGTGACTGGCTTGGGCAGCTCGTCTCCGATTCCTCACGATTGCCCGAGTGTAAGGTGCTCAAGTATTCACGCACCAGCGAGGTGCTTCGAGCCAAGTTCGTGACCCCGTCCTGCGGCGCCGATTCGACGCCCGAAGTGGTTTGCAAGTTTGCCCGCAGACGCGGACTGACGCGACAGGTCTTGGCGCGATGGCGTCCGTCGCGTGCCCGCCGCAACTTTGATTGCGCGCTGGCGCTTCTGGAATCCGGGATCGGTACGGCGCTGCCGCTCGTTGCGATTGAGCAGCATCGCAGGCCGTGGGGCGCGTGGCTGGTGACGGAGTTTCTTGATGACCTCTGTGATCTTGATCAGATCGTTTTGGTTCAGCTCGGCAAGCTCGACGCGGCGCAAGCTCACGCGGTCAAGCGTGCCCTGATTGACGCGTGCGTTGAGTTGGTTGTGAAGCTGGAGCGGCACGGGCTGCACCACCGCGACTTGAAGGCCTCCAACATTCTCATGGAGCACTGGCGCGGTGGCGAACGGCAGCCACGCGCCGTGCTGGTCGACCTCGACGGTATTCGGCGTCCCCGGCTTTGGAATCCTGCGTGGCGCCGTCAGCCGCTCATGCGTCTCGCCGCGAGCTTAACAGACTACGCAGCCGTCAACCGAACCGATTTCGTCCGCTTTCTCCGTGGGTACCTCCAGCGGACGGGTGCAGGAGCCGATTCGTGGCGCGGAGAATTCCGCCGCCTGGCGGCCCAGGCCACGCGATACGCCCGAGCGTCGCGTAGTCGCAAGGCCCACAAACTCGACGGCTACAACGGGGGCGAGTGACGTCTCGAGCCCGCAGCACAATGCGTCTGACGTAAACGTCCGGAAAGGATGGGTGCTATCGGCCGGTTTGGGCCCTCGAAAAGCCACCAGGTCAGCACTGAGGCTTACGCGAGATTCCCGGTCTTGGTGGTCGGCCGGATCGCTGCTAACCTGAGGGGGTTTTGGGGGCGGACCACCGACCGGGTCGCACCGCTGTGCCGATAGTCCCTTGGGCCTGGAACCCGGGGAAAGTGCTCCTTACGGGAGGTGGCGATCGCAGGGGCAGCCCGGCGGTCGCGCGAGCCCAATTGGGCGACGGGCGGGCTTTTACATTGATTTCGGCGGGGAAGACGCGTGGGCGAACTGATTCCCGGATTTCGGATTACCAAACAGATCGGTACGGGTGCAGGCTCGAAGATCAGCCTGGGCACCGAATTGGTCACCGGCAAGACGTTCGCCGTCAAGCACGTCGTACGCAACAGCGCCGACGACGACAAGTTCATCGATCAAGTCGAGGCGGAATACGCCGTTAGCAGCAAGGTTGAGCATCCCAACCTTCGGCGCAGCTTTTCGATCCACCGCGTCCGAAAGTTCTTGCAGGTCAAAGAAGTCGTCGTGGTGATGGAGTACATCGACGGTCTGCCGCTGGAAACGGCACGGCCGAATCGGCTAAACACCTTTCTTGCCCTCTTCCAAAAAGTCGCCGCCGGTCTGGAGGGACTTCACAGCGCCGGATACGTACACGCCGACATCAAACCGACCAACATCATGCTCGCCGCCGGCGGCATCGTGAAGATCATCGATTTCGGCCAGGCCTGCAAGATGGGACATCGCAAAGAGCGGATTCAAGGGACGCCGGACTACATCGCCCCCGAGCAGGTACGCCGTGGAAAGCTGGACCGTCGAACCGACGTGTTCAATCTGGGTGCGACGATGTACTGGGTGCTAACCTCGGAAAACTATCCAACCGCGATCCGCGGTGCCGATGCGCGTGGCGGAATCAGTCTCATCAGCGCGGACAAGCCCTTGGCTCCGATCGAACTGAATGATAAGATCCCGCTCGCGCTTTCGACGCTCGTGATGGAGTGTTGTCGGGACAATCCAGCCGATCGCCCCAGCGACATGAAGCAAGTGGCGGCGCGGCTCACTGTCGTTGGGAAACTTTGGAAGAAAACGCGGGAGAACCTCCGTGCGCAACGGCAAGCCGATCGCCGACCTGCAGCCGATTCCACGTCGGGTGAGCCGCTCGCTGACCACGCGGCGGATTCCGTCGGCGGCGGATCGGTTCGGTTTAACAATGACACCGTTCGATCGCTTGAGGAGGACGAATGAACCATAGCGGTCAAGCCGCCCAAGTCCTCCTCGAGGCCGCCAAACTCAATCGTGAAGACCCGCTGCTGGATGGATCGTTGTTGGTTTTTCCCAACTACGGTCAAGTCGTAATGACGGGCGATCTTCACGGCCACCGTCGCAATTTCGAGAAGCTCCAGCAATTTTGTGACCTCGAGCATTTCGGTGCGAGGCACGTGATCTTGCACGAGTTGATCCACGAGGAAGTCGTAGCCCTCGACGCCCCGGATACGTCGCACCAACTGCTCATTAGGGCAGCACAATGGAAGTGCGATTTTCCCGATCAGGTTCATTTCCTCTTGAGCAACCACGAACTCGCCCAGGTCAGTCACAACGAGATCAGTAAAAACGGGAGGATCGTTACGCACGTCTTCGAGGAGAGCGTTCGTGATGCGTACGGCACGGAAGGGCCGGCGGTCCTCGAAGCGATCGGTGTCTTGATTCGTTCCTACCCGTTGGCGGGACGGACGCCGAATCGCGTCTTCCTTTCGCATTCCCTGCCCGGTCCGCGCGAGTTGCCGGGGTTCGATGAGACGGTGCTAAAGCGCCCTCTTGGCGAGGAGGCTTTCTACGACGATTCATCCGTCGCCCACGCCCTCGTATGGGGACGGCACCAGACCCGGGCGGTGCTGGACACGCTGCGAGACGTGCTCGACGTGGACTATTTCATCTGCGGACACCAGCCGCAGGAGATGGGGTACGACGTGCTTCACGATCGCATGGTAATCCTGGCGAGCGAACACAACCACGGCGTTTTTCTTACGATCGACCTGAGCAAGCCCGTCACGCTCGACGGATTGCTCAAACACATCCGTCCCTTCGCCGGCATCGAATAAAACGACGTCTCCAGCGATAGAGTATTTCACGTCTGTGCGTTCCGAGCCGCGGGCTTCAGCCCGCGCGGTGGCTCCACGTCCGATGTGATTCAAAGGTCGATGAACCCGGCATTCGATTGCACGAAGCGATCTGGGAGATCGTCGTTCAAGAGCACCACAGCTCGCGGGCGGCGGCGTGATCTTGGGGCGTGTCGATTTCCATCGCGTGCAGCCTGCCAAGCGGGATCGCTCGGCAAACATGTTTCGAGAGAAGGCCGTCGATCGCTGCCTCGAAGAAGAGGACGCCAGCCCGGTCGGTGGCGATTTCGACTTCATGGGGTATTTTTCCGGCGGGGTTGGAGTGGGACGATCGTCCTATTGGGGTCGGCGCTGGATTTCGCGGGTACGGCGCGGGGCGTGGTCGCTTGACAACCCGTTGCACAGTGTGATATTTTGCCCTGCTTGGCGCGCGTGACTGCCGTGGACAGCGGCAATCGAAACCACCAGAACAGGCATCGGGACGCCGACCTATGATCCGTGTAACGAATCTGTCAAAGCGTTACGGCTCGCTCCTCGCGGTCGACAACATTTCGTTCGAGATCGAGCGCGGCGGCGTGGTCGGTTTTTTGGGGCCTAATGGAGCCGGCAAGACAACCACCATACGCATCCTGAGTTGCTATCACCCCGCTACCAGTGGGACGGCTAGCGTCGCGGGGTTCGACGTCTTTCGAGACTCGATGGAGGTGCGTCGCCGCGTGGGGTATCTGCCCGAGTCAACGCCGCTCTATCCGGAGATGCGCGTTCGTGAATACCTTCAGTTCCGCGGCAAGCTACACGGGCTCTCGCGCGACGAGCGGCTGACGGCGATTCGCCGTGCGACCGAGCGCTGCTGGCTGGGTGATTTCATCGACCGTCCCATCGGGCAGCTCTCCAAGGGGATGAAGCAGCGCGTGGGCCTGGCCGATGCACTGATCCACGATCCGGAGGTTTTGATTCTCGACGAGCCGACAATAGGTCTCGATCCGGCGCAGATCCGCGAAATGCGCAACCTGATCAAAGAGCTCGGCCAACAGCATACCGTCCTGCTCAGTTCGCACATTCTGCCCGAGGTGGAGCAGGTCTGCGATCGAACGATCATCATCGCTTCCGGGAAGATCGTCGCGAGCGGTTCTCCACAGGAGCTCCGCGATCGGTTCAGCGCCAGTCGGCGTGTGGTGGCGGAAATGCGTGGACCCTTGGGCGAGGTCGAAAGCGGCGCCCGAGGGCTTGACGGCGTCGAGAGGGTCGAGGCGTCAACCTCCAACGGTTGGGTACGCCTCGCCATTGATGCGAAGGGCGACCACGACGTACGCGAGGATCTCTATCGCTTGACCACACAGAAGGGGTGGGCGCTTCGTGAACTGCGGCGAGAAGGCGCAACGCTCGAAGACTTCTTCGTTCAGGTTACCGCACAGCAGCAAGGCAGAAAGATTTCGTAGTGCGACCGCGCGGAACGGTTGACGTGTTGGGGCCAATCGAGCATAGCTAGAGGTTTTGGCACGGCGAGGGTTGCTGCGTCATTTGCGGGAGGTTTCGATGGGCAATGTAGCGACGATGGCCAGACGCGAGTTGGGAGCCTACTTCCTGTCGCCGATCGCATACGCGGTGATCGGGATTTTCCTGTTTGCGTCGGGGCTCGCGTTCGGTTTGGGAACCTTCGTTCCCGGCGGCGAGGCGTCCCTTCGAACGTTGTTCGAGTTTTGGATCGTGCTGATCCTGGTGTTCGTGCTTCCCATGCTCACGATGCGTTTGATCAGCGACGAGCTTCGCACGGGTACGATCGAGACGCTGATGACGGCGCCGATCTCCGAGATCCAGATTGTGCTGGGCAAGTTCCTGGGGGCTTTCACGTTCTACTTGATCCTTCTGGCGACGCTGCTGCTCTATCCGCTGCTCCTTTCTTTCTACGGCCCCTTGGACGGCAAGCTGCTTCTATGCAACTATGTGGGTTTGGTGCTGCTGGGCGCGCTCTACATCGCGACGGCGCTGTTCTTCAGCGCCTGCACGAAACATCAGGTCATCGCCGTGCTGATGAGCTTCGCGCTGCTTGCGCTGATGACGTTCGCCTCGCACTACCTCGCCCAGGAGATCGAGGGTTGGCCTCGCGTCCTATTGCAGCAGATGTCCGTGCGAACTCACTTTCACGAATTCGTACGCGGCATGTTGGACACCAACCACGTTGTCTTTTTCCTGACGACGACCGCGTTTTTCCTCTTTCTCACCGTAAAGCGCTTGGAGATGCGTCGATGGTAGGGCCGGACACCCAAACGAATCCACCGGAAAGTGCTCCCTCCGTCAAGCGTCTTCGCGTGGGGACCAACGTGCTCGTCGCGACGCTGCTCGTCGTGGGGATCGTCGTGGTCCTGCAGCTTATGGCCTACAAGATGCCGGTGCGCTTGGACATGACGTCGTCCGGCGTCAACAGCCTGAGCGAAGGTACGGAGAATCTTCTCGCAACCCTGGACGAAAACATTCGCGTGACCTCGCTCTATTTCGAGACCGATCGTGAGACCGAAGATCAGCAACGTTATCGACAGGCCTCCCGTAATCTTTTGGACCTCTACGAGGCGACGAATCGCTCACACATCAAGAGTGAATGGATCAATCCACTCAAAGACCATGAGAAGTTCCGGAATCTCATAGCGAGATTACGCGAAAAGCCGGCGTTCAAAAAAGGAATTGACGACTACCGGGAGCGCGTCGATGCGTTTGTTAACGAGCTGGACGGTCAGATTCGGTCGTTCTTGCAAGGTGAGATCGAGCTCGCTGCCAAGGCGATCGGCGGCGGGATCGGCGGGAAGTCGACGTCGAGCCCCGTGGCCCGGATCGAACTGACCTTCCGAAAGCTCAGCGACCAACTGGATACCACGCGCGAACTGATCGACACCGCTTCGAGCGCTGTGAATCCTCAGTACGCAGCCGTAGTAAACGAACTTGGGACGCAGTTGCCCCGAGTTAGCAAGACGTTCAACGAGATCGCGAAATTCGCTACGGCTGAGTTGATCCGCAATCCGGCGATGCCGCCTGAGCAGGCCGAGTACCTTCGCGGAACGGGCGGTCGATTCGCGCCCGTTGTGATGGCGATCGAGGGGGAGACGACGAAGCTTCAGGATCTTGAGCCGCTCGAGATTGACGACCTGCTCGCACAGCTTCAGCCAACCGCCAATGCGCTGATCGTGGAAACGGATACGGACGCGATGGTCGTTGACTTCCGTTCGGTTTGGCCGGCGCTCGATGGTCAATCGGGCGCTACCGCATCCTTCGAAAAGCGAGCGTTTAAGGGCGAGGAAAAACTGACGGCGGCGATTCTGCGTACGACGCACAAGGAGCAGACGGCTGTCCTCTTCGTGCGCTACGGTGGAATGCCGCTGCTGATGGAAAGCTTCATGCCCGGACAGCCCCCTTCCCCTTATTCGATGATGAAACGGCAGTTGGAAGATGCCAACTTCGTCGTGAAGGAGTGGGACATCAAGGGGACTCAGACCCCGCCGGACATCGATCCGGTTCCGACGCGAACGATCTTCGTCGTCTTGAACCCCGAGCCACCCCAGCGTGGTCCGATGGGCCAGCCAAGCCGGGAGGCGCCTTTCGGCGACACCCATCTTCAAGCCGTGCTCGGTGCGTTCGGTGAAAACGTGCGGGCGCTTTTCATCGCCGGATGGTCGCCCGGACCGTTCGGTCCGATCGCCTCCACCTATGAGTTCGGGGATTACCTGAAGGACAACTGGGGGGTCACGGTCAATACGGGTGCCCTTTTGATCGAGACGGCGAGCACCGCTCCGGGTAAGTTCAACGTGGTTCGGCGGGACTTTCACAACATGACCCGTTTGGAGGTCACCGAGCACGACATCGTCAGCGGTCCCCAGGCGGCGCAGATCGCTTTCCCCCGGTGTGCTCCGCTGGACCTTGCCGAAACACCGCCAGAGGGCGTCGAACTCTATCCTCTGGTCACGCTCCCTCGGCGCGAGG